>NZ_JBQFRP010000034.1:0-600 GCF_056537465.1 Ruegeria sp. CE8 | reverse complement strand
TCACCGAACAAAGGGAGAGCTGCCTGTCATGGCCCTTGGCTATAAAACCCGCAAGCGTTTGTCCCTGCTTATCCTGATCTTCGGGCTGCCTGCCTATATCGCGGCGGCGTGGTGGCTGATGAGCTTGTTTGAGCGCCCCTCCATCTGGGTGGAGTTTGCCATATATGTGGGGCTTGGTATTTTGTGGGCCCTGCCATTCAAAGCCGTTTTCAAGGGCGTTGGACAGGCAGATAACAACGGCGACAAAGACGGTAAACACTAACGCGTTAGTACGTGGCTCTGCCTCCCGACATATCAAAAACAGCGCCGGTGTTAAATGAGCATGCACTAGAGGAAAGCCACATCACTATATCGGCGACCTCCCGTGCGGAGCCAAGGCGCTTCATCGGTGACTTTGCTATCATAGTTTCCACAAAGTCAGGTTCCATCTGGTCGAGAATGTTCGTTTTTACTGCGGCAGGTGCCACACAATTCACTCGAACATTGGTTTCGGCCAGCTCTTTTGCGAGCGACTTAGTAAAGCCTATTACACCAGCTTTTGCCGCAGAATATGCAGATGCGTAGGGTGTACCCTCTTTGCCTGCAAGAGACGCCATATTA
>NZ_JBQFRP010000033.1:0-1177 GCF_056537465.1 Ruegeria sp. CE8 | reverse complement strand
ATGGCAAAGGAAAAGTTTGAGCGTACAAAACCGCACGTCAACATCGGCACGATTGGCCACGTTGACCACGGCAAGACCACGCTGACCGCAGCAATCACCAAGTATTTCGGTGACTTCAAAGCGTATGACCAGATTGACGGCGCGCCTGAAGAAAAAGCACGTGGCATCACCATCTCGACCGCCCACGTGGAATACGAGACCGACAACCGCCACTATGCGCACGTCGACTGCCCCGGCCACGCCGACTACGTCAAGAACATGATCACCGGTGCTGCCCAGATGGACGGCGCGATCCTGGTTGTGAACGCAGCTGACGGCCCGATGCCGCAGACCCGCGAGCACATCCTGCTGGGCCGCCAGGTTGGCATCCCGAAGATGGTCGTGTTCATGAACAAAGTTGACCAGGTTGACGACGAAGAGCTGCTGGAACTGGTTGAGATGGAAGTTCGCGAACTGCTGTCCAGCTATGAATACCCCGGCGACGACATTCCGATCATCGCAGGTTCGGCTCTGGCCGCGATGGAAGGCAACAACCCGGAAATCGGCGAAGAGAAAATCCGCGAACTGATGGCGGCTGTTGATGATTACATCGACACCCCTGAGCGTGAAGTTGACAAGCCGTTCCTGATGCCGGTCGAAGACGTGTTCTCGATCTCGGGTCGTGGTACCGTTGTTACGGGCCGTGTTGAGCGTGGCGTGATCAACGTTGGCGACGAGATCGAAATCGTCGGCATCCGTGACACTCAGAAAACCACCTGTACCGGTGTTGAAATGTTCCGCAAGCTGCTGGATCGCGGTGAAGCGGGCGACAACATCGGCGCCCTGCTGCGCGGTATCGACCGTGAAGGCGTTGAGCGTGGTCAGGTTCTGTGTAAGCCGGGTTCGGTGACACCGCACACCAAGTTCGAAGCCGAAGCCTACATCCTGACCAAGGAAGAAGGCGGCCGTCACACCCCGTTCTTCGCGAACTACCGTCCGCAGTTCTACTTCCGTACAACTGACGTGACCGGCACCGTGACCCTGGCCGAAGGCACCGAGATGGTCATGCCTGGCGATAACGTCGGCTTCACCGTCGAGCTGATCGCTCCGATCGCGATGGAAGACGGCCTGCGTTTCGCCATCCGCGAAGGCGGCCGCACCGTCGGCGCCGGCGTCGTCTCGAAAATCATCGAGTAAT
>NZ_JBQFRP010000032.1:0-1263 GCF_056537465.1 Ruegeria sp. CE8 | reverse complement strand
CCAGTCTTTGTCTGACCGTGATCCCGAGCTGTTCGGCTCGATCACGTCCGAGCTGGGCCGCCAGCGTGACGAGATCGAACTGATCGCGTCCGAGAACATCGTCTCTGCCGCCGTGATGGAGGCGCAGGGCTCGGTGATGACCAACAAATACGCCGAAGGTTATCCCGGTCGTCGCTACTATGGCGGCTGCCAGTTCGTTGATATCGCCGAGAATCTGGCCATCGACCGCGCCAAGGAACTGTTTGGCTGCGAATTCGCCAACGTGCAGCCGAACTCGGGCAGCCAGGCCAACCAGGGTGTGTTTCAGGCGCTGATCAAACCGGGTGACACCATTCTGGGTATGAGCCTGGATGCCGGTGGACACCTGACCCACGGCGCCCGCCCGAACCAGTCGGGCAAGTGGTTCCACGCGGTGCAGTACGGCGTCCGCAAGGAAGACAACATGCTGGACTACGATCAGGTCGAGGCGCTGGCGAAAGAGCACCAGCCCAAGCTGATCATCGCCGGAGGCTCGGCCATCCCGCGCCAGATCGACTTTGCCCGCATGCGCGAGATTGCCGATATGGTCGGCGCCTACCTGCACGTGGACATGGCGCATTTCGCCGGTCTGGTGGCAGCAGGCGAGCACCCCAGCCCCTTCCCGCATGCGCATGTGGCGACCACCACCACGCACAAGACCCTGCGCGGTCCGCGTGGCGGCATGATCCTGACCAATGATGAAGATATCGCTAAGAAAGTGAACTCGGCGATCTTCCCCGGCATTCAGGGCGGCCCGCTGATGCATGTGATCGCGGCCAAGGCCGTGGCGTTCGGCGAGGCGCTGCAGCCTGCCTTCAAGGACTACATCAAGCAGGTTGTCGTCAATTCGCAGGCTCTGTCGGACCAGCTGATCAAGGGCGGTCTGGACACCGTGACCCATGGCACCGACACCCATGTGGTGCTGGTCGACCTGCGCCCCAAAGGCGTCAAGGGCAACGCGACCGAAAAGGCTCTGGGCCGGGCGCATATCACCTGCAACAAGAACGGCGTGCCATTTGACCCCGAGAAACCAACCATCACGTCGGGCATCCGCCTGGGCTCACCCGCTGGCACCACCCGCGGCTTTGGCGAGATCGAATTCCGCCAGATCGCGGACTGGATCATCGAGGTTGTCGACGGACTGGCTGCCAATGGCGAAGACGGCAACGGCGCGGTCGAAGCAAAGGTCAAAGCCGAAGTCGCCGAACTCTGCGCCCGTTTCCCAATCTACCCGAACCTGTAAGA
>NZ_JBQFRP010000031.1:0-2603 GCF_056537465.1 Ruegeria sp. CE8 | reverse complement strand
CGTTTGAACGGGTTTTCGATCGGTGGTTGGACGGTTCCGATGCAGTCGCCGAAGCCGATGGTATAGCCGTCTCCCTTTGCGCTGCCGCGCAGTGTCAGCGTGTCGCCGTCTTCGATGAAGCTGCGGGTCTCGCCGGTGTCCAATGTCAGTGGTTCCTTGCCGCCCCAGCTGAGTTCCAGCAAGGAGCCGCGCTCGGGCTTGGTCGGTCCGGAGATGGTGCCCGATCCCAGCAGATCGCCGGTGTTCATCGGGCAGCCGGATGTGGTGTGATGCGCCAGTTGCTGTGCCGCCGAATAGTACATCTCGTTGTAATTCGTTCGCGCGATGGTCGTAGCGTCCTTGCCTTCAGGTGCCATCGTGACTTCAAGGTCGACGTCGTACAGCATTGGGCCAACGTCTTTGAGATGATCCAGCAACTCGAACTCCCGCTCAGGCGTATCACAGCGGAAGGGTTCCAGTGCCGCTTTGGTCACGATCCATGGGCTGATCGAAGTTGCGGTGGCCTTGGCCTGAAACGGCCCGAGCGGCTGGTATTCCCAGGCCTGGATGTCGCGTGCGGACCAGTCGTTCAGCAGGACGTAGCCAAAGATGTTGTCGTCCGCCTCCTGAACTGAGATCGGCCCGTCAGAAGGTGTGCCCACGATGGCGCCCATCTCAAGCTCGATATCGAACCGTTGCGACGGAGCGAAACGGGGCAGGGTATCGTTCGGCCCTTTCAACTGCCCCCACGGGCGGCGGATGTCCGTTCCCGAGATCACAACTGACGAAGCGCGGCCGTTATAGCCGATCGGGATATGCAGCCAGTTCGGCGGCAACGCGTTTTCCGGCCCGCGGAACATGGTGCCGACGTTCTGGGCGTGATGGCGCCCGGCGTAGAAATCGGTGTATTCGCTGACGGCAAAGGGCATGTGCATTTCTGCGTCGCTCTGGGCAACCAGCAACGGTTCGACCTGTGCCCGTTCCTCGGCCCCCTCAGCCAACAGCGTGGTCAGACGGTTGCGCAGCGCGGCCCAGACAGCGGGACCTTCTTCCATCAGGGGGTTCCAGAAGGGCAGGTCGAACAGCGGCTCATCCGCCAGTTCGATCACTCCCTCGGCCTCGGCGGTGGTCACGTCCAGGATCATGTCACCGATCGCAACGCCGCAGCGGGGATCGGTTCCGTCGGTCGAGAAGACGCCATAAGGCAGGTTGTTCAGGGGGAACGGGTGATCGGCGTCATTGGCCGAGGCCACCCAGGATCTCATCAAAGGCATATCGTCTCCAGACCTTTGTCTCAGGCCCGGGCGTTTCGATAGGAAATCCCGGGTCGCTTTGTTTCATCACTTCTTGCCAGGCGTTCCGTCGAACTTCTTTTCGATATCCGTCCAGCAATCGATGTAATCGTCCTGCAGCGGGGCTTCGTTGGCCGCGAATGCTGTCAGGTGTTGAGGGAAGCGGGTTTCGAACATGAAGGACATGGTGTTGTCCAGCTTGTCCGGCCCAAGGTTCGCATTTGACGCTTTTTCAAAGGCTTCCTTGTCCGGCCCGTGCGGCAGCATCATGTTGTGCAGGCTCATGCCACCCGGAACGAAGCCCTGAGGTTTGGCGTCATATTGGCCATAAATGTTGCCCATCAGCTCGGACATGATGTTCTTGTGGTACCAGGGCGGGCGGAATGTGTCTTCCATCACCATCCAGCGTTCGCGGAACAAAACGAAGTCGATATTGGCAGTGCCCGGGTGGCCCGAGGGCGCGGTGAGCACGGTAAAGATAGACGGATCGGGGTGGTCGAACAGGATCGCGCCAACCGGGCAGTAGGTGCGCAGGTCATATTTGTAGGGCGCATAGTTTCCGTGCCAGGCCACAACGTCCAGCGGGCTTTGGCCGATCTTCGTGGTATGGAACTGCCCGCACCATTTGACGGTCACGGTCGAGGGCACCTCGCGATCCTCGAATGCGGCCACGGGAGCCTTGAAGTCACGCGGGTTGGCCATGCAGTTCGCGCCGATGGGGCCGCGGCCCGGCAGTTCGAACTTCTGGCCGTAATTCTCGCAAACAAAACCCCGGCAAGGGCCTTCCAGCACTTCGACACGGTAGACCAGGCCGCGCGGGATGATGGCGATCTCTTTGGGCTCAAGGTCAATGATCCCCAACTCGGTCGCAAAACGCAGGCGGCCTTCCTGCGGAACCACCAGCAGCTCGGAATCGGCCGAGAAGAAATAGTCATCCACCATGGATTCCGTGACCAGATAGATATGGCTGGCCATGCCGACCTGCGTGTTCACGTCGCCTGCGGTGGTCATCGTGCGCATACCGGTCAGCCAGGTCAGGCCCTCATCGGAATGGGGAACCGCGTCCCAGCGGTACTGGCCAAGGCTGATCACATCAGGATCAACGCAAGGGGCGGATTTCCAGTGGGGCAGGTCGATCTTTTCGTAGCGGTGCGAATGCTTGACCGACGGGCGGATGCGATAACACCACGTCCGTTCCGGCGGGTTCGCAGTAAAGGCCGTGCCGCTCAGCTGTTCGCCATAAAGACCGTAATTGCACCGCTGCGGGCTGTTCATCCCCCGCGGCAACGCACCCGGCAATGCCTCGGTCTCAAAATCGTTCCCAAAGCCGGG
>NZ_JBQFRP010000030.1:0-2769 GCF_056537465.1 Ruegeria sp. CE8 | reverse complement strand
CTCAAGGATTGGCGCCGCGTGGCAACCCGGTACGACAGGTACCCGAAGGTCTTCCTCTCAGCAATCGCCCTCGCAGCTCTCGTCATCTATTGGCTATGAGTCCTGACCCTAGCACCAGTGCCCCAGTGTGTGGTCAATTGACCCTTTTTCGGCCCGAATGATCGGGTACCGCGTCCTGCTGCAGATTGCTAAAATTTGGATCATTTTCACGCAGACGGGTATCTTGTCGCTTATGGTCTGATTTTTCCTGTGGTGGTCGCGTCCTTTACAATGCTGCGGTCGTCAGTGTGATTTTCGTTAGTCGGTTCTCGGGGCCGGTGGCCTGCGCGGCGGAGATCTTGGAATGCACCGAACGCGGGTTGTGGTCGGGACGGTGAATATTCATGAGCGTCCGTTAACGGCGGCTTTCGATGGTCATCCTGTAGCCTATTTCTTTGCGTTACTTAGGGTATGAACCAGAGCCTCGGCGTCTTTGTAGATCTCGGTGCCAAAGGGCGCAAATTGCGTACGGGCGTAGCTGGGAAAAAGTTCAATCTAAGCGCGAGGTTCTCGTCCCGAAGAAAGAACGACGAGGCTTTCTAACCCACCCAGTTGTTCGGATGTCCCAAGAATGAGTTTCGCGCCGTATGCGTTTAAGAGATCCACTGCTATTGCCAGACCTAACCCTGTCCCGGCGACAGACGTATCCAAGCGCCCGCCTGAGCGCAGCGCTTCTCTTTGTTCCTTTTCCGGAATCCCCGGACCGTCATCTTTGACACGCAATTCGATGGTATCGCCCTTTTTTTGGACTGAAAGGGCCACGGTTCGTGTGCTCCATTTAAACGCATTATCCAGAAGATTGCCGATGACCTCTTCAATGTCCTGCGCGTCCATCCGAACCCAAATAGCTTCGTCGCATTCGACAACGAATTCTTTGCCTTCGCGCTCGGCAACGATAGCGAACAGCTTGGCTAATCTGTTGACCGAATGGGATAAATCGGTTCGCGAATGGGTCAGTTCTGCCGTGTTTGAGGCCCTCATACGCGCCAGCGAGCGGCTCAGTTGCGCCTCGATTCTGTCGAGGGCTTCTTGCGCCACCCCTGTTGAGGCACCGTTTTGCGACAAGCTCCTCAATTCGTTTCGCAAGATTGAGGCTGGTGTTTTGAGCGAGTGAGCCAAGTCAGCCGCCTGCCTTCGAGAGCCGGAAACAATGTCCCGGTTACGGAGCAACAACTGGTTCAGATCTTCGACCAAAGGTGACACCTCCTCGGGGTATTCTGTTGGCTTAAGGTCCTCATCGGTGTCCCAGCGTTGCGCGACATCCTCCCGTAATTTGCGCAGCGGTCCCATGATAGCCGACATCAACAGCAGCGAACTCGCGACGCCAATGACCCCAACCAGTGCGAAAACGGGCAGCAGGCTTTTTTGCGCGGAACGCCGTTCGCTGACTAGTTGGAGTTGGCTTTCTGCAACACTGACTCCCCAAACCGTCCCGTCATCGTAAGTGATCATCTGATAGGCGCTGCGAACCAATTCATTGTCTGGTCCGGGTGTATTCCAGATCGTGGTTCCAACCGATGAACTGTTTGGTTCGGCTATCGTTTCGTCAAACATAGAGGCGGACGTAATAATCTCGCCATTGCCGCTGGTGACCTGCCAGTACCGCCCTGAAAACGGCACACCATAAGCCGGGTCATGTAGGAAATCGCTCAGGGCGCCGGGATTCTCAGTTGTAATACTTAGCGCGACAACGACCTGAGTATGACGGTCATCAAGTGTATTGTCGAACTGCGCCGAAATCCTTGAGTCTATGATCGAGAAGACCGCGATAGTTCCGATAGCTACGGAAACGGCCCCGGAAGCAATGCCGCCCAACAAGGCCCGTTGGCGTAGCGACAACATTAGATTGCATCGATCCTATAACCGCGCCCTCTCACCGTGGTAATCACATTGGGGCCCAGCTTTTTTCGCAGCCGGTTGATAAATACGGCAATCGTGTTCGAGTCCCGATCTCCGTCATACTCATATATGTGCTCGGAAAGCTCTGTCCGCGACACCATACGACCAGCGTTGTGGGCAAGGTAAGAAAGAACAGCAATTTCCTGGGCTGTCAGGTTAACGGGTACACCGTCAAGCGAAACGCGACCAGTCCGTGTGTCGAGGGTAACGCTGCCAATCTCGATGATTGGGTTTAGCTGACCGCTTTGGCGACGAAGTATGGCGCGCACACGGGCGGCAAGCTCTGGCAAGTGAAATGGTTTGACCATGTAGTCATCGGCGCCAGCATCCAGGCCATCTACCCGTTCGCTCCAACCGTCACGAGCTGTCAAGATAAGCACCGGCGTCGATATGCCTGCGGATCGCCATTCTCGCAGAACGGAAATCCCGTCGCGTTCTGGCAGTCCGATGTCCAAGATTATCACGTCGTAGGGCTCAGTGGCCCCTAAATGTAATGCCTCAGTGCCGTTGTGGACCACATCTACCACCCGGCCTTCGGCAACAAGAAGCCACTTGATCTGGTTGCACAGGTGTGGCTCGTCTTCTGCCAGCAGTACTCTCATATCAAATTATCATAATCAAATTGTTTGGGGTGTGAAAAACAATTTTTCTTACCTGTTATCCTGGCCATTTCCGTTCCCGTTGCCACCAGAGTTTCCGTTCCCGTTGCCGCTCGCGTTTCCGTTGCCACCGGAGTTCCCGTTGCCACCGGAGTTCCCGTTGCCACCGGAGTTCCCGTTGCCACCGGAGTTCCCGTTGCCACCGGAGTTCCCGTTGCCACCGGAGTTCCCG
>NZ_JBQFRP010000029.1:0-4289 GCF_056537465.1 Ruegeria sp. CE8 | reverse complement strand
AGTTTGGCCATCTGCTCAGCAGTCAGCCAGAAAAGGTCGCTCATATCACCGCTCCGGTTTTCGAGCCGTGAATCACGCAGCGCTTTGAAAATCAATGCATCCTGACCCTAGACAATCCTAGCAATTCAAAACAAAAAGGCCGCCCCTTGCCGGGCGGCCAAATTATCCGCAGATGTGCCGCCCGAGCCCAGGCCTTGGAATTTCCGGGGCAGTCGCCAAACGGCACCAGCTATTTCACAACGACCCGGCCATTCGTCAACCACGGGTCTTCGACCTTCATGCCCTGATAGATTGCGTGCAAGAAGACGTGGGCAAGAACAGGGTCGTTCGAAAACGGCGAGAAGTGCAGGTTTCCTTCTTTCACACTGTCCTCGGCCTGATAGATGACGACATCATCTTTTATCGTCGACAGTACTTTCAGATCCGCGAGTGTCTCGGGGTCGACCGCTGTTGGATCGTCGGACAGGATTACGAAGTCCGCAACTTTGCCGACTTCGATGGACCCTTTGTCATTCTCTTCAAAATGCTGCCATGCCGGCCAAATCGTCATCGCTTTCAGCGCAGTCATGACGTCGACCCGCTGATGCGGCCCAAGAATGTCGCCCGACCGGGTTCTGCGCGTCACCGTCGCGGCAAGGACGCGCATACTATTGGGCAGAGCGACCGGCGCATCGTGATGCGTACCGAACATCATGTCCCTTTGACGAAGCCATCCTGAGGGTGAGATGTTCTCGGCATTCACCGGGCCAACTGTGTGATCGCGATGCCAATCACCCCAATAAAAGGTATGCATGGGAAAAATGGACGGGAACACTCCTAGCCGTTTAAAGCTGGCGACCTGATCCTCTCGCAGGAATTGACCATGGATCAGAACGGGCCGGTTGCCGGGGTCGCCGTATTTCATCTGGGCAACCTCAAGGGCGGCGATCAGCATGTCCGACGCACCCTCTCCGTTAGAGTGCACAAGGATCTGGATACCGTTCTCGTAACACCAGTTCACGGCATCCTGGAGCTGATCCATCGTAATCGCCGCATAGCCCGCGTACCCCGCCGGATAGGTGCCAACCGGATCGTAATACGGGCGATCTCTGAGTGCGGTAAATCCTTGCGGCGACCCGTCAATGGTCAACTTGCAGCCGCCAACCCGAACGCGGTCCTGATAGGCGCGCGAGACATTGTCGCCAATGAAATCCCGCGACTCAAGAACATCTGGGAAAGCAACGACATCAATTGGAAGACCACCCTCTGCGCCCACTTTTTTCAGGGCCTGAACGATCTCACCTGACGACCGCCCCTCTTGCCCGGTCGTATACCCGAACTTGGCCCACAAATTGCTGCCAGCGCGGGCAAAGGCGATCATCCCCTCTTCACCCAAATCGCCTAGCAAGGGCACCAGCACTGCAAAGAAAGCGTATTCCTCCAACACGCCATTGGGTTCTCCGTTCTCGTCGCGCTGAATGACCCCGCCCGGAGGTGCCTCGGAACTTGCGGTGATACCTGCGATTTCCAGTGCTTTCGAGTTCGCCACACCCAAATGGCCGGACTGATGAATGATAACGACGGGCAGGTCAGCAGAGACAGCATCCAACTCTTGCCGGGTCGGGTGCCGCAGTTCTTTCAATTGTGCGTTGTCATAGCCGAACCCGATGATCATTTTCACTTTGTCGACGGTCTCAGAGTTCTCTTTTGCCCAATCCGAAAGCGTTGCTTGCAAACTGGCGATGTCGCGGACATCCCCATCCGGCGGCGCGAGCATATTGGCCGAAAGCGCTTGCAATCCGCCCATCACCACATGCCCGTGGCTGTCTACAAATCCCGGTAGCATTGCACGCCCGTCCAGATCGAAGGCCTCTGTTTCCTCACCGCGAAGGCCCGAGACATCGTCCACAGAGCCGACCGCCAGAATACGACCGTCCTTGACCGCGACGGCCTCGGCCGTCGGGCGCTCATCATTGATCGTCAGGATCGGACCACCAGAGTAGATCGTGTCCGCAACCTGTTGAGAAAAGGCAGCACTGCCCGAGAAAACAACAAATGTGGAAACAATAAATGACAGCGATGAAAAGTTCATCTTGCGACCTCATTTCTGCTGAAAATCTCTTTTCGACAAACCTAACATCAAATTCAACTTTGTCTGGAAAAAAGGGCTGGCCCTTCGGATATGACCTTCATCTGATCATTATTGGGGGACTACATCGATGACTAATACATCTGCATGCCAGCGCTCTTGGGGCATTTTCAGGTAGCGTAAAACGAAGACAGTGCGCCAGCTCGCACGCCTCAGCAAACTGGCCGACGTTCCTGAAAGTGGCAATTTCTCCCAGTCGCTATATCCTAACATTCCGATGATTTGTTGCGAGGGGACGTCTATGGACAGGTTTGTTGTTTCAGTAATTGCTGCTTTGGCCGCTGCTTCTCAAGCAGACGCGCAGTCCAACCGTAGCAATCCAACTGCAGATTACGCTTTGATAAATGGCACAATTTACACGATGGATGCGAACGGGACCATTGCCGAGGCCCTCGGAATTGAAGGTGACGAGATCGTCTATGTCGGTGATGCAGCAGGCCTTAAAGATGTCATTGGAATCGGGACAGAGGTCATCGACCTCAAAGGTCGAATGACCCTTCCCGGGTTTGTAGATGGGCATATTCATGCGGCGGCCGGCGGGTTGATAATGCTCGGGGTCGATTTGCAGACCGATGACAAGGACGAACTTTTTGCCCGCATCCGGAAAGAAGTCGAAACTAACAAGGACGACATAATCCTAGGCTATGGTGTTCGGTTCAATCCGTGGACAGACGGCAACCCGACAGCCGCCATGCTGGATGAAATCGAGTCTGACCGACCAGTTTACTTATGGGCCATCGATGGTCACGCGGCTTGGGTAAACTCCAAAGCATTGGAACTGGCGGGTATCGACAAGGACACCCCGGACACCGTGCCCGGGTTTTCATTCTTTGAACGAGACACTGACGGAAACCCAACGGGTTGGGTTATAGAAGTGCCCGCGCAAATGCAGGTTCTGACTTCTTTGGTCGACGTGAAACCGGAGTTTCTGGCCGATGGCGTTTCAAACTGGTTGCAGCGTTTCGCAGCGGCCGGGATCACCGCCGTGCATGACCATGGCATTCAGGGCATGAGCCAAGAAGAAGGCTTTCAGATGATGGCCGATTTTGAAAAGAACGGGGAATTGCCGATCCGTTTTATCGGCTCATACTATTGGAATGATGGGACAATCGATCCCCTGCCCGGCACTCAGAACCTTAGCGAGAGATTTGATTCCGAATTGGTCAAGGCAAGCTATCTGAAGATCAATATCGATGGCGGCGACGACAAATGGAATGCGCTCTATGTGGATCCGTATTCTGATAAACCCGAACTTGTGGTCGACCCGATTATTCCGATCAGGCTGGTCAAGGATGCCGTCATCCGCGCTGACGCGGCTGGTTTGAATGTTACGTGCCATTGCTTCGGAGATCTGGCGGTAAGAACCCTTTTGGACGCCATCGAGGCCGCAATCGAGGCAAACCCCGAACGTGAGCGTGCGCATAAGATAACACACGGCACGTTGATCCATCCCGACGATTACGCTCGGTTCGGAGAGTTGGGCGTCATTTATGACACGACCGGCGCGTGGATGACATTGGACCCGCTCATGCAATCCATTGCTACTTCCAGACTGGGTGAAGAGCGTGTTCAGGCGATGTTCCCGGTGAACAGAGTCGCGGCCGAGGGTGGCGTATTCTCATTTGGCTCGGACTGGCCTGTGTCCGGTTATGTATCCGAATATCGTCCACTTGCAGCCATTGAGGCGGGTGTCACACGCCAGTTGCCCAACCGCAGAGATGTTCCTCCACTCGGGGGAGAGGAAGCTAGAATACCTCTGCAACTGGCTCTTGAGGCGCATACGATCAATGCCGCAAAAGGTATGGGAATGGACGGTGAAATCGGCAGTCTCGAAGTCGGCAAAAAAGCTGACATCGTAGTGTTGGGTGAAAACCTGTTCGAAGTCGAACCGGAAGCAATCTCAGACGTCGACGTTGTTTACACGATAATGGGCGGTAATCTGACTTACGAGAAATTGGACTGAGTCAGACACCTTCCGAAACTTCTGACCATTACCAACGAAAAAAGGGCGCCCGTTTGAGCGCCCTTTCTTAGGTTATTCGCAGCGCGAATTACTCGATGATTTTCGAGACGACGCCGGCGCCGACGGTGCGGCCGCCTTCGCGGATGGCGAAACGCAGGCCGTCTTCCATCGCGATCGGAGCGATCAGCTCGACGGTGA
>NZ_JBQFRP010000028.1:0-4350 GCF_056537465.1 Ruegeria sp. CE8 | reverse complement strand
CTAATTGCGGTTGTGTGCTGCGGCGTAGTTTCAAGTGGTTTGATTGCGCACCGCCTTTGGTATCTGGCGGTGCTTTTTATCAGTTTATCGCGGCGTTGATGGGTGTTGTGATGAGGGACGGTACGATCTGGCTGACCGTTCTGCCCCATTTGGTGACGGGGTTTTCTGCGATGAAGATGATGTCGTTGGAGCGCAGTTCGAACTGAGCGGCGAGTGTGAGGTGCGCGGCGTTTTTGGTGTCGAGGTGCCATGCCGTGACGGCGCCGAGTTCGCGGGGGTCCTGTGCGGCGCGCAGGACGTAGACCTCGGAGGCGTCGCCGGTTTCCTTGGCGACACCGCCTCCGGTGTCAAAGAGCGCGTCGGCCAGGGTGGCTTTGTGGTTGAACGGCAAGGGATAGCGACCCTGGGTACGGACCTCGCCGGACAGGTAGACATAGTCGCGGTCGACGGCATCCAGCTCGATGGACTGGAGGAAATTGCTGCGGCGTTCGTCCAGGTCGGCGCGGCGCAGATTGACCGCGATGTTCAGTTCCTGCAGGGCGGTCTGGCGGCCCTCGAGCACGGTCTCGCGCAGCGCGATCTGCTGGGCAAAGTAGCGCTCGGCGCGGTCCAGATCATAGTCGGTATCGACAAAGACCGAGTCATTGGCGATCAGGTTGAGGTTCTGCAGCGCAGTGCGCGAATAAAGGTCTTCCAGCGGAATCTGATAGACCTGCCCGTCGCGGTAGATGCGTACCGAGGAATTGTCGATGTCGCTGACCGAGACGGACCCGGCGGCCGACAGCGCCTCGCCCAGGGTCAGTTGGGTCAGGGTGATCGGCTGCACGCCGGGCAGGCCGACGGCCCCGCCGACCGAGACGCGGCGCGAGTTGAACTCGGCAATCTCCAGGCTGAAGGTCGGGTCGATCTGGTTTTCCACCAGGCGTTGGAACAGTAGCGCCTCGGCCTCGTCCACGGTCAGGCCGACCAGCCGGACACGGCCGACATCGGGGATGTTGATCGAGCCGTCATCCTGCACGGTATAGCCGTTGCGGCTGTTCTGCGCGGCCAGCAGGCCCGACAGCTCTCCGGCGGTGCCTTGGGTCGAGGGGGTCGACAGAACCAGCACGTCGCCGATGCCGATGGTATAGGGGCCGGGGTTGACCTGGGGCGGCGGGTCCAGCTGCAGCCCGGCGCGCGATCCGTCCTGGGTCGAGGGCGCCTCGGGCAGCGGGCCGGTGCCGCGCAGGCTGGTGCTGGAGCCCGAGCCGGCCGACAGGCCGAACACCGATGGCAGGGTCTTGGGGGCGTAGGGCGAGCGGTTGGCCACCAGCACCGTTTCCGGTGTCACCGGTACAACGCGCACCTTGCCCGCGTCCGAGACGCCCGCAGTCACCGAGGAGCTGCGGTAGATCGTCGAGCATCCGGCGATCAGGCCGGTCAGGGCCAGCGCGCTGAAGAAAAGTGGGATATGGCGCACGGTACGTCCTCCACGGGTCAGAAACTTAACTGTCATCGGGCACCACCTTTATGAACATGTTGCCCAGAAACGGCCCGGTCCATTGCGAGGACTGGACGATACGGCCGGTGCTTTTGCGCACCCAGTAAACGTTGGTGAAACGATCCGCCACCCCATAGCAATCCTCTTGCCATTTTGCCGTGGCGACGGGTGTGCCGCGCAGCACAACGGTGTCAGAGCCCGCTTGGGTGATCAGGCATTTATAAGCGCGCAGGTTGACCTCGTCATCGCCATTGAGAAAGCTGTGGAACCGTTCGACCTGACCGCTGCCACCGCCCAGGACCAGATCGGCGCTCTGGCGGATATCCGATCCGCTCAGACCGCCGCCAAAGCCCAGGGCCGAGGTCAGCATGCCCTGCTCCAGCGTGATGGTTGCACCATCCGCAGTCAGCCAGGTCTGCACCCCGGCGCGCTCGGTCTCCAGCAGCATGACGCCGGCCAGATCGCGGGTCGGGAAGCCAACCTCGAGCCGGGGCGGGATCGGGCGGCGCGCGGCCAGCGCTTCGGCGCGCGGGTTGAACCGGGGCGCGTTGGGAAACAGCGTTCCTTTGAGCAGCTCGACATCGTCCTGCGCTTCACCGCAGGAGATCAGCGCCAGGGTCAGCAGGGCGGTGCGCAAAACCTTCATCGCCAGAACCTCCCCCAGCCGCGGGACAGGTCCTGCGTGCGCGCCTCGCGGGTCACGCCGTAAAGCCGGTTGCGCACATTCAGCCGCGCGCCGCCATCGCGCAGGACGGGTCGGATGGTCTGCGCGAGCTTGTTGCGCGACGGGCGTCCGGTCAGCCACGAAACGGGGATTTCCAACCGGACGCCCTTGTCGAACGAGCCTTCGCCGAATTCCTCGGAGCTGACATTGGTCAGGGTAAAGAACGCGCCCACCTTGAAGCCGTTGTTGAACTCGCGATCCAGCGTGAAGGTGGCCCCATAGTCACCGGCCAGGTAACGCCCGACATCGACCTGCGCGTGATACTCGCCCGGTAGGTCGTAATAGGCCGAAACATGCCCGGTGAAGACGTTGTAATCCTGAAAGCCGAACAGCACGTCAAAGTCACGCTGGGCCACATAGTTGGCCTCGGCCCCAAGGGCCAGGCGGCTGTTGGTGGGATACCACAACAGTTCGGCCGAAAGCCCGCCGAACATGGTCTCGAGGTAGCCCAGCGTGGTGCGGGCATAGAGGTTCTCGCCGGGGCGCCACATATACTCGGCGGTCATATGCTCGATCCGCAGGTTGGATTCGCGCGCATAGATCGCCCAATCCGAACGCACATGCGGCAAGGTCGAGTCCGAGACACGGGTGCTGTCATCCAGCGTGCTGAGGATCGGCAGGCGCAGGCCGGTCGAGAAGGTCAGGCCCGGCGACAGGGTGTAATCCAGCTCCAGCGCCGCGCCCAGCTCGTATCGCAGCGGGTCGTCGGGATCAAAGAACGAGAAGTTCAGATAGGGGCCGAACCGGTACGAGAAATGCGGGAAAGCATCACTCAGGGTCCCCCCCTGCACCAGCGGCAGCGTGTCCGAGACCTCGGCCCGGGCAAAGCTGCGCCAGGCATTGTCGGGGTCATGCTCCAGCTCGTAAAGGTCATCGCGGTTGACGCGCACCGCGCTGAGCGGCACGCCGTTCGACATCAGCGCGATGTCGAAATGCTCGCTCTGGGGCGGCTGTTCATTGGCCAGCACGCGGGCGGTCCGGCCAAGGGCCTGGGCAGCCTGGTTATAGCGGTTGTTCTCAACCCCGATGCGGACCGTGTCGCCGGTCTCGGACAGGTAGACCAGCCGCAGCCCTTCCTGGTTCAGCGCAGATTGCATCCGCGCCCGGATGTCTCCCGAGGTCCGCCCGGCCGTTGCGGCAGCGACCTGCGCCTCGGGCTGCAGCGGCGGCGGGGCGGCGCCCTGACCGCCCGGCGTCACCGCTTTGCGCGGATCGACGAAATAGCTGTAGGTCAGCCCCAGCGTGGTGCCGTAAAGGTAAGATGTGGTCAGCTGTGATCCGTTTTTGAACCGGTACTGGACCCCGACATTGATCGGCGATTTGACCCGCAAACTGTCTGCGACGGCTTCCTCCGTATACAGATCGGGGGAATACTCGGCCAGAAAGGTCAGCCGGTCGTCAAATTGCCAGCTGACACCGCCAAACAGGGCCGCGTCGCCGCGAAACCAGTTGCCGAACTCCAGCTCTCCCCCCTGACCGTTCGAGTTCGAGCGCGGGCGGGTATCGAACCGGCTGCCAAATATGCCCAGCGGGTTCGAAAACGCGCCCCGTCCGGCCATGCGCCCCCAACCGATACCGCCAGTCAGCTTAACCCGGTCACGAAACGTCTTTGTGGCCACGAAATATTCCGCAGCATAAATGCCCGTACCACCAAAATCGCGCAGCCCCATCACAATGGCCGGACCGTTCCTGCTTTCTTCACGCAACCGGAAGTGGACATCAAAACTGCGGTCGTAATTTGTCAGGTCGGGATCGGAAAACCTGTCAATAACGGCGTAGCGGAAACTGCCATTCACCCAGGGCAGCAACTGAAACGTCATCGTCGCCCGGCCGCTGTTCCGAAGCCCCGCCGCGGTGAACACCAACGCGCCGTCATCGAACATCTCGGCAGTCGGAACCTCAAGAAGGCCGGGCGTGCCATAGGTGGACACAGATTGCGCCTGCGCCATGCCCGGCGCAACCGCGCACACCAAAGCCAACAGGCTTCTCCGCCTCAATGTCACCGCTCGAACCTTCACGCCATTATCGATTTTTGCCGCCTGACTAACGACTTTCCAGGACCCAGTCCCGAACCAATCCAAACAAAATCACCTTTCTTCAATCCTTGTGACCATTCTGCACAAGCAAAAAAAACAAGAAGCGGTAA
>NZ_JBQFRP010000027.1:0-4454 GCF_056537465.1 Ruegeria sp. CE8 | reverse complement strand
CGCGTTTTTACTCGGCGGCTTCTTCGTATTCTGACATTGGTGGGCATGTGCAGACGAGGTTTCGGTCTCCGTATGCGTTGTCGACGCGGTTGACGGGGGACCAGTATTTGTCGACGCCCATGGAGCCTGGGGGGAAGCAGGCCTGTTCGCGGGTGTAGGGGCGGTCCCAGTCGCCGACCAGGTCGCGCACCGTGTGGGGGGCGTTTTTCAGCGGGTTGTTCTCCGCATCGATCTTGCCGTCGATGATGTCCTGTGCCTCGGCCCGGATCGACAGCATGGCGTCGCAGAAGCGATCCAGCTCGGCCATGGGTTCCGATTCCGTGGGCTCCACCATCAGGGTGCCCGCCACCGGCCAGGACATGGTCGGCGCGTGGAAGCCTGAATCGACCAGACGCTTGGCGATGTCGTCGACGCTGACATGGGCCGCCTCGTCCAGGGGTCGGGTGTCGAGGATGCATTCATGCGCCACACGGCCCGTCTCGGACGTGTAGAGGATCGGGTAGGCATCCTGCAGACGTGCCGCGATGTAGTTGGCGTTCAGGATCGCCACTTTCGTGGCCTGGGTCAGACCCGCGCCGCCCATCAGCAGCACATAGGCCCAGCTGACCGGCAGGATCGACGGAGAGCCAAAGGGTGCCGCCGAGACCGGACCCACGGCGGTGCCGTATTCCGGGTGGCCGGGCAGATGCTCGGTCAGGTGCGCCTTGACGCCGATCGGACCCATGCCGGGGCCGCCGCCGCCATGCGGGATGCAGAAGGTCTTGTGCAGGTTCAGGTGGCTGACATCGCCGCCAATGTCACCGGGACGCGACAGACCCACCATGGCGTTCATGTTGGCGCCGTCGATATAGACCTGACCGCCGTGGTCATGGGTGATCTGGCAGACCTCCTGCACGGTGGTCTCGAACACGCCATGGGTGGACGGATAGGTGATCATACAGGCGGCCAGATGATCGGAGTGCTTTTCCGCCTTGGCGCGGAAGTCATTCAGATCAATGTTGCCCTTGTCATCCGCCTGCACCGGCACAACCTGCCAGCCCACCATCTGGGCCGAGGCCGGGTTGGTGCCATGCGCCGAGGTTGGGATCAGGCAGACATTGCGATGCCCTTCGCCGCGGGCGAAGTGGTAGTTGCGGATGGTCAGCAGGCCTGCGTATTCACCCTGCGCGCCCGAGTTGGGCTGCTGGCTGATCGCGTCATAGCCGGTGATCTGGCACAGCTTGTCGTTCAGATCGGCAATCATCTCGTGATAGCCCTGCGCCTGATCTTCGGGGCAGAACGGGTGCAGATTGCCGAACTCGGGCCAGGTGACCGGGATCATCTCGATCGTGGCGTTCAGCTTCATGGTGCAGGACCCCAGCGGGATCATCGCGCGGTCCAGCGCCAGGTCGCGGTCGGCCAGACGACGCATATAGCGGGTGATCTCGGCCTCGGCCCGGTTCTGATGGAAGATCGGGTGGGTCAGGTACTCGCTTTCGCGCAGCGCGTAGTCCGGCAGGCGATATGCGCGGTTCTTCTTGCTGTCATCCTTCTTGTCGATGCCGAAGGCACCCCAGACGGCCTCGATGGTCTCGGGGCGGGTCTGTTCGTCCAGGCTGATGCCCACTTTCGTATCGCCAACCTTGCGCAGGTTCACACCGCGGGCCACAGCGGCCTCCATCACGACAGTCTGCAGGTGACCGACCTCAACGGTGATGGTGTCGAAGAACACTTCTGGCTCGACGGCAAAACCCGCCTCTTCCAGACCGGCGGCAAGTCGCGAGGTCTTGCGGTGCACCGATTGCGCGATGGCCTTGATGCCGTCGGGGCCGTGATAGACCGCATACATCGAGGCGATAACGGCCAGCAGCGCCTGCGCGGTGCAGACGTTCGAGTTGGCTTTCTCGCGACGAATGTGTTGCTCGCGGGTCTGCAGCGCCAGGCGGTAGGCCTTGTTGCCGCGGCTGTCGATGCTGACGCCGATGATCCGACCCGGCATGGACCGCTTCAGCTTGTCGGTGGTTGCCATATAGGCCGCGTGCGGGCCGCCATAGCCCATCGGAACGCCAAAGCGCTGGGTCGAGCCGATGGCAATATCCGCGCCCATCTCACCAGGAGATTTCAGCAGCGCCAGCGACAGGATGTCGGCAGCCACAATCGCGATGGCTTTATGTTCATGCAGCGCCGCAATCTCGTTGGTGAAGTCGCGCACATGGCCGTGGGTGCCGGGATACTGGAAGATCGCGCCAAAGACCGATCCCGCATCCAGCGTATCCGGATCGGCGACCTGCACGTCGATGCCCAGAGGCTCAGCCCGGGTCTTGATCACCGCGATGGTCTGCGGATGGCAGTTCTTGTCGACAAAGAAGGCCGCGTTATTGGCCTTGGACCGGCCACCGCGCTTGGCCATCGCCATGGCTTCGGCCGCAGCTGTGGCTTCGTCCAGCAAGGATGCGTTGGCCACGTCCAGCCCGGTCAGGTCGCTGACCATGGTCTGGAAGTTCAACAGCGCCTCAAGCCGGCCCTGGCTGATCTCGGGCTGATAGGGCGTATAGGCGGTGTACCAGGCCGGGTTTTCCAGGATGTTGCGCAGGATTGGCGCCGGCGTGGTGGTGCCATAGTATCCCTGACCGATCAGCGAGGTCAGAACCTTGTTCTTGCGCGCCACCTCTTTCATGTGGAACAGCGCGTCGCGTTCCGTCATCGCCGGACCCCAGTCCAGCGGTTCCTTCTGCCGGATCGCGGGCGGGACGGTGGCGTCGATCAGCTGGTCCAGCGTCTTGAAGCCGATCACCTGCAACATGTCGCGCATCTCGGTCGGGCTGGGCCCGATGTGGCGGCGATTGGCAAAGTCATAAGCTTCGTAATCGGTCAGTTTGAAGGCCATTGCAGCGCTCCTATGAATAAGTCAGGTCTGGCGGAGACTGCGGCAGCCTCCGATAGAATGCGGGCCGCTCCGGCCCGAACGGGTGGGGGTCCAGATCCGGACCCCCGCAGAGGCTCAGCCGATGAAGGCCTTGTAGCCGGCCTCGTCCATCAGATCTTCGAGTTGCGACGCGTCCGCGATCTTGATCTTGTAGATCCAGGCCTCACCCTCGGGGTCTTCGTTCAGCGCGCCGGGGTTGTCGGCCAGCGCCTCGTTCACCTCGGTAATCTCGCCATCGACCGGCGCGTACAGCTCGGAGGCCGCCTTGACGGATTCGATCACGCCGATCTCGCCGCCTTTTTCGAACTCGTCACCCGCTTCCTGCTGCTCGACGAACACCACGTCACCCAGCTGCTCGGCCGCGTGTGCGGTGATGCCCAGCGTGGCCGTGTCGCCGTCCACGGTCAGCCATTCATGCTCTTCGGAATAATAGGTTGCCATCTTGTCTCTCTCCTGACTTCAACGCTTGTAATTCTGTTTGACGAAGGGCAGCGCCACGATCTGCGCCGGCTGCGGCTTGCCCCGGATGATCAGGTTCACCACCTCGCCCGGCTCGCCATGGCCCTTGGACACATAGCCCATCGCCACCGGTCCACCGACCGTGGGGCCAAACACGCCCGAGGTGATCTGGCCGATCATGTTGCCCTCGGCGCATTGGATTTCCACGCCCTGGCGCGCTGGTGCGCGGCCTTCGGGCTTGATGCCGACCAGCTTTTTGGCGGGGCCTTCGGCCAGTTCCTTTTGCACGCGGTCCGCACCCGGGAAACCGCCTTCTTCCTTGCGGCGTTTTTGAATGGCCCAGCTCAGCGAGGCCTCGATCGGCGAGGTGCTCTGGTCGATGTCATTGCCATAGAGGCACAGACCCGCCTCAAGCCGCAGGCTGTCGCGCGCGCCCAGACCGGCGGCTTCGCAATCCTCATGCGCCAGGAAGGCCTTGCTGACCTCGATCGCCTTGTCCTCGGGGATCGAGATCTCGTACCCGTCCTCGCCGGTATAGCCCAGACGCGAGATGCGGCATTCGACACCGTTGATATCGGCCACGGTGGTTTCCATGAACTTCAGGTCACGGGCCGCCGGGCAGAGCTCACCCACAACGTTTTCCGCCGCAGGACCCTGAACCGCCACCAGCGCGCGGTCGAAGATCTCGGTCACTTCGACACCGTCCAGATTGTCGCGCATATGCGGAATGTCCTGATCACGCAGCGCCGCGTTCACCACCACAAAATAGTGATCCCCCGCGTTCGACACGATCAGGTCATCCATGATCCCGCCTTCTTCGTTCGTAAAGAACCCGTACCGCGCCTTGCCTTCCTTCAGCGTCGCATAAGCCTGCGGGCAAAGCGCTTCCAGCTTCTCACCCACATTCTCACCCCGCAGGATCACCTGACCCATATGAGACACATCAAACAACGCCGCCTTCTCACGACACTGCTTATGCTCTCCCATAATCCCCAACGGATACTGAACAGGCATCTCCCACCCAGCAAAATCAACCAACTTACCTCCCAACTCAACGTGTAAGTCGTAAAGGGGCGTGCGTTTCAATGCG
>NZ_JBQFRP010000026.1:0-4890 GCF_056537465.1 Ruegeria sp. CE8 | reverse complement strand
ACAGCCGAATAGGCAGTAGGCCAACGCAAAGTGTCGCGGGATGGAGCAGCCCGGTAGCTCGTCAGGCTCATAACCTGAAGGTCGTAGGTTCAAATCCTACTCCCGCAACCAGCGTCGGAATTCCAAAAAAGCTCCGTGCAGACTACAATTGATCCACTGGATCAATCTCTTAGCGCCTATACCCCGTCAGAACCATAACCAGAAGGGCAGAGGTGACAACACGATCTCCGAAGAAGCCATCATGGTCGAAGACATGGAGGCCGTTGCCGACGCAGCGCAACTGGACCACTTTTCGCTATTCGGCATGAGCCAAGGCGCGAGCATTGCCCTGCGATATGCTGTGAAACACCCCGAACGCATTTCTTGCATGGTGCTCTCTGGTGGTTTCGCTCGCGGTCGGCTGATGAGAGGTGACAAGGAAGCCGAAACTTTTGCCAAAACGGCCAGATACATGATGTAGGAAGGATGGGGGGTCCACGAACCCGATCTACCGTAACTTCTTTACCTCGAGTTTCCTGCCGAATGCGACTCCGGAAGTTCAGAGCGGGTTTGACGAATTGCAACGCATCAGCACAAGCACTGAAAACGCGCTTCGGATCTTGGACATGAACAACAGGATCGACACTCTGGAACTCACACGGTAAATCAGAGTGCCTACACTTGTAATCCACGTTGAGGAAGATCGCATTGTACCGGTGCCCGAAGGGCGGCTTCTGGCGCGTAACATCCCCGATGCGCGCTTCGTTGAAATTCCTGGGACGGATCATATCCTGACGACTGGCGCCAAGGGGTATGAGGAATTCTTTGACGAAGCACGCACTTTCCTGGCGGAATTCACAGGAGCGTCGCATCCCGACAATCCGAGAAATCACATTTGAAGTGAACCAAGATTCTATCGCTCAGTTTCTCGGAGGGCGTGTCAAAAACCATTTATCGCAAGATGCCCTGATTGTGGTCGTGACAATGCCAAACCTGCCCCAGGGATAACTCGTTCTAATGGCCGTGTTTTGTTTACCATCCGAACGTTCAGCCGAGTTCAACAAATTGCAGGGGAGTGCAACAGATCCCGCCTCTAAAACACCAGCGGCATGTTCCAAAATATGAAAAGCCGCGCATGATCACAGGGCTTTTCTGGGCTTCCCACAGATGTAGACCAATATTCGGTCACTAAACCCCCTACGCTTTTTTGCAAGGGGGCGGGAAATCTGCTATTATTGACCAATCCAAATTCTCGGCAGGTTTGGATTTTTGCGCCTATTTTCTATCGAGCTGCGATCCCGACCGCGCGAAACACACCGACCTGAACATCAACGGCAAATCCATAGAATTTGTCTTTTATCTACAATGAATTGTCGGGGGCATTAAACGTCCCGAACAAGATGCCCAGAACAAAAAAATTGATGAAAAATGTCGTTAACTTGTTGAGTTAAAACATAAATTCGACACAACGCGCGCACATCTGAAGCATCGCAGCTCTTTAGTCCTGATCCGGCCCGCACCTGCAATCGGAGGATTAGTGATGCTGGATACGACAAAGTGCCGTCGATCGCCGGGCGCATCGGACAGAAAGTCGGTCAAACCCTTGCGCCGTGGCTCGGCTGGATTGCTGCTTCCTGTGATGTTGGCATCGGTGCTCTCCGTGGCAGCGCCCGCCAAAGCCGAGCAATCTTTTGTCGTTGGCAGTGACCGTGGCGGGTATCTGCACGACCGGTTAATCGAGCTGGAGAACCTGCAGCGCAATGGCGTTCGGGTCGAAATACGGGGTCGCGTATGCTATTCGACCTGCACGATGTTTTTGGGATTGCCAGGAACGTGCGTCGATCCAGATACAGTTTTTGGATTTCACGGACCTTCGCGTAGCGGCCGTCGTCTTGCCCCTAAAGACTTTGACTATTTCAGCCGGGTTATGGCCTCATATTACCCCGAGCCTCTCAGGAAATGGTTCATGGATAAAGGGCGCAACCGAATAAATGGCGTTCACAAGATAAAAGGTGCCGAAATAATTCGAATGGGTATTCCTGCCTGCCGGACGGCCTGAGCCGGGGCTTGCCCAGGTGGGCTTGCAACGGTATTACGCCTTGGTTCCTTTCGACGACAGCAAAACTCTGTTTTGCGACCGGTCGCAGCAACCGTGCAGGAGACCATCTCAACGTGCTGTCATCGCTTTTTCAACGCTTTGGGCGCCGGGCGAAATTCATGACGCCGTCACCCGATAGCCCGGTGTGCATAATTGGCGACGTGCATGGTTGCATCGTGCAGTTGGAAAAGTTGTTGCGTAGGGTTCCACAGGATCACCGTGTCATTCTTGTCGGCGACTATGTTGATCGTGGCGAGGAAAGCGCAGCGGTATTGCGACTGATAAAGGACCGCGCGGATTTCTCCTGTCTGAAGGGAAACCACGAAGACATGATGTTGGATTTTCTGCGCCACCCCGAACAACACGGTTCACGTTGGCTGCGCTACGGCGGACTTCAAACTCTGGCCTCGTTCGGTGTCCGCGGGGTGCGCGCCGAGATGGGGGGCGCGGAACTGCTCGACTGTCGCGATGACCTGCTGGAAGCGATGGGCCCTGATTTGGTCCAGTGGCTGGATGAGATGCAAACATCCGACTATTTGGGCAACGTGCTTGTTACACATGCCGGCGCAGATCCGAATGCAGCGGCAGATGAGCAATCCGACAAAACACTCATGTGGGGTCATCCAGAGTTTCGGACGGTGGACAGGCAAGATGGTGTATGGGTCGTCTACGGCCACACAATTGTCGAAACACCCTCCGCGCGGCGAGGTCGGATATCCGTGGATACCGGCGCATACGCGACGGGCGTTTTAAGTGCTGTTTGTCTGGATGGCGGCGACCCTGTTTTTATCAGCGAACGCCTTTGAAAACCAGCTAACGAGCGACGATCGAGCGGTTGCGGTAAGGAAACCTCGCCGCATCGCGCTTATCTCTGGCGCATTTCAATCGCCGCAAAACCGGCGATCCAGACGATGATTTGCAGTTTGCTCGGGTGGTTTGGTAAGGTTAAGTGGTACGACACACAAGGTTTCATTCTCTGAACCAACCTGAGCCCAGCCTTGTCAGGTCGGGCCAACTTAAATACGAGTATCTTAAACCACGTTAAATATTGAGATTAATATGTTGATCAGCCCCGTCCTTCTTTGTGGTGGCTCCGGCACACGCCTGTGGCCATTGTCCCGAAAAAGCTACCCCAAGCAATTCGTTCCGCTGGTTGGTGACGAGACCTTGTTTCAAGCATCCGCCCGTCGGTTGTACGGCAAAAGCGGTCACTTGGAGTTCGCGGCTCCGGTTGTTCTGACCAATTCGGATTTTCGGTTTATTGTCGTCGAACAATTGCAGGCGGTTGGGATAGATCCCGGTACAATCATGATCGAGCCCGAGGGTCGGAATACAGCACCGGCGGTCCTTGCGGCCGCATTACATGCTTATACTCAGGACGCAGCGGCCGTTTTGCTGGTCGCCCCGTCTGATCACGTCGTCCCCGATACGGCAGCATTCCACGCCGCCGTTGAGCGTGGTTTGGCTGCTGTCAAGCAAGGCTATTTGGTGACGTTTGGCATCACCCCAACACATCCTGAAACGGCATACGGGTATCTTGAACTTGCCACTATGCCCGGAGCCGACGGTGCGCCTGTTCCGTTGAAGAAATTTGTCGAAAAGCCTGACCACGACCGTGCAACCGAAATGTTGGCCGCCGGGAACTATAAATGGAATGCAGGCATTTTCCTGTTCCGGGCCGCGGATATCATCGAGTCTTTCAAGGCGCATGCACCTATCCTTATGGAACCAGTTAAGGCTGCGGTGGAGACAGCGGTGCCGGATCTGGGGTTCTTACGCCTGGACCCCGAAAGTTGGGCACAGGCCGAAGACATTTCGATCGATTATGCCGTCATGGAGAAAGCCGAAAATCTTTCGGTCGTGCCATTTGATGCCGCCTGGTCGGACCTGGGTGGCTGGGACGCGGTATGGCGCGAAAGTGGACCGGACGCTCAGGGCGTGGTGACCAGTGCCGGAGCGACCGCGATTGACTGCCAGAACACGCTTTTGCGTTCGGACAGCGAGCAGTTGGAAATCGTTGGTATCGGATTGGAGAACATCATCGCCGTGGCGATGAATGACGCGGTATTGGTTGCGGATACGTCTCGAGCGCAGGACGTCAAGAAAGCGGTGACCGAGCTCAAGAAAAAGGGCGCGGCTCAGGCGACGACCTTCCCAAAAGACCACCGACCGTGGGGATGGTTCGAAAGCCTTGTGGTCGGAGACCGTTTCCAGGTGAAGCGTATCCTTGTTCATCCTGGTGCATCGCTCAGCCTGCAAAGCCATTTCCATCGTTCGGAACACTGGATCGTCGTTGAGGGCACGGCCCGCGTGACAATTGACGATCGCGTGGAATTGGTGACCGAGAACCAGTCAGTCTATATTCCGCTTGGCGCCACGCATCGAATGGAAAACCCCGGCAAGGTCCCGATGGTTCTGATCGAGGTGCAAACCGGCACGTATCTGGGCGAGGATGATATCGTCCGCTACGAAGACATATACGCGCGCGGGCAGGGTGCAAAAGGCTAACGAAAGCCCGTTCAAATAGACCGCTGGTGTTGGACGGACGGCGGGTAAATCTTGCCCCGCCGCGCCGACTGCTGTGATCAGGTCGAAATTCGTCTAGCTTCGCAGATACGGAGTTTGGAAACCGGTCTGTCCTTGGATAAGAAGGCTCGTTGCCTGGGCAACGTGCGGGTGGCTTTCTTTAACGAATTGGACAGCTAATTGCGGTTGTGTGCTGCGGCGTAGTTTCAAGTGGTTTGATTGCGCACCGCCTTTGGTATCTGGCGGTGCTTTTTATCAGTTTATCGCGGCGTTGATGGGTGTTGTGA
>NZ_JBQFRP010000025.1:0-2500 GCF_056537465.1 Ruegeria sp. CE8 | reverse complement strand
TGAAAAGGATCGGGATGAGCTGTGCCTAGGGGTGAAAGGCCAATCAAACTCGGAGATAGCTGGTTCTCTGCGAAATCTATTTAGGTAGAGCGTCATCCGAATACCCCGGGGGGTAGAGCACTGGATGGGTAATGGGGCCCCACAGGCTTACTGATCCTAACCAAACTCCGAATACCCGGGAGTACTAGATGGCAGACACACTGCGGATGCTAACGTCCGTAGTGGAGAGGGAAACAACCCTGACCTACGACTAAGGCCCCCAATTCATGGCTAAGTGGGAAAGCAGGTGGGACGACCAAAACAACCAGGAGGTTGGCTTAGAAGCAGCCATCCTTTAAAGATAGCGTAACAGCTCACTGGTCTAAATAAGTTGTCCTGCGGCGAAGATGTAACGGGGCTCAAGCCATGAGCCGAAGTCTAGGGATGCGTAAGCATCGGTAGCAGAGCGTAGTGTGACATAGTCTCATTCCTCCTTCATGCCTTCGGGCAGATTGGAGGAGAGAGGCTTTCGATGAAGCGGGCGCGTGAGCGATCCCGTGGAGAGATCACTAGTGAGAATGATGACATGAGTAGCGACAAAGAGTGTGAGAGACACTCTCGCCGAAAGTCCAAGGGTTCCTGCTTAAAGCTAATCTGAGCAGGGTAAGCCGGCCCCTAAGCCGAGGCCGAAAGGCGTAGGCGATGGGAACTAGGTTAATATTCCTAGGCCAGGAGGATGTGACGGATCACAGGTGTAGTTCAATCTTATCGGATTGATTGGGCTGCTGAGTGGTTCCTGGAAATAGCCCTCCATCAGACCGTACCCTAAACCGACACAGGTGGACTGGTAGAGAATACCAAGGCGCTTGAGAGAACGATGTTGAAGGAACTCGGCAAAATACCTCCGTAAGTTCGCGAGAAGGAGGCCCGGTTCCTAGGCAACTAGGGGCTGGGGGCACAAACCAGGGGGTGGCGACTGTTTATTAAAAACACAGGGCTCTGCGAAGTCGCAAGACGACGTATAGGGTCTGACGCCTGCCCGGTGCCTGAAGGTTAAAAGGAGAGGTGAGAGCCTTGAATTGAAGCCCAGGTAAACGGCGGCCGTAACTATAACGGTCCTAAGGTAGCGAAATTCCTTGTCGGGTAAGTTCCGACCTGCACGAATGGCGTAACGACTTCCCCGCTGTCTCCAACATCGACTCAGCGAAATTGAATTGCCTGTCAAGATGCAGGCTTCCCGCGGTTAGACGGAAAGACCCCGTGCACCTTTACTACAGCTTCGCACTGGCATCAGGATTGTGATGTGCAGGATAGGTGGTAGGCTTTGAAGCAGGAACGCAAGTACCTGTGGAGCCTCCCTTGAGATACCACCCTTCGCACTCTTGATGTCTAACCGCGGTCCGTTATCCGGATCCGGGACCCTGCGTGGCGGGTAGTTTGACTGGGGCGGTCGCCTCCTAAAGCGTAACGGAGGCGCGCGAAGGTTGGCTCAGAGCGGTCGGAAATCGCTCGTTGAGTGCAATGGCAGAAGCCAGCCTGACTGCGAGACTGACAAGTCGAGCAGAGTCGAAAGACGGCCATAGTGATCCGGTGGTCCCGAGTGGAAGGGCCATCGCTCAACGGATAAAAGGTACGCCGGGGATAACAGGCTGATACTGCCCAAGAGTCCATATCGACGGCAGTGTTTGGCACCTCGATGTCGGCTCATCTCATCCTGGGGCTGGAGCAGGTCCCAAGGGTACGGCTGTTCGCCGTTTAAAGAGGTACGTGAGCTGGGTTTAGAACGTCGTGAGACAGTTCGGTCCCTATCTGCCGTGGGTGTAGGAGACTTGAGAGGAGTTGCCCCTAGTACGAGAGGACCGGGGTGAACGATCCACTGGTGGACCAGTTGTCGTGCCAACGGCAGTGCTGGGTAGCTATGATCGGACAGGATAACCGCTGAAGGCATCTAAGCGGGAAGCCCCCCTCAAAACAAGGTCTCCCTGAGGGCCGTGGAAGACCACCACGTCAATAGGCCGGAGATGTAAGCGCAGTAATGCGTTCAGTTGACCGGTACTAATCGCCCGATAGGCTTGATTTGATCCAGTAATGGAAAGACAAGACCAAAGCATACACCGACCTTGAGTTGGACAACGTTGATCTGATGAACAACCGTGTGGGAACGCGCATTCGCAAGAGAATACGCTGCCTCCCGCGCGTCGCCTTTTTGCAAAGCAAAAAGAGCGACGGGGATTTTCCTCGGTTTGGTGGTCATAGCGCAAGTGAAACACCCGGTCCCATCCCGAACCCGGAAGTTAAGCACTGCCGCGCCAATGGTACTTGGGCTTAAGCCCCGGGAGAGTAGGTCACCGCCAAACCTAGTAAAATCCCCAGTCTCTCTAACGATGAAAAGAACACTACCAGGCCTCAAACAGCCGAATAGGCAGTAGGCCAACGCAAAGTGTCGCGGGATGGAGCAGCCCGGTAGCTCGTCAGGCTCATAACCTGAAGGTCGTAGGTTCAAATCCTACTCCCGCAACCA
>NZ_JBQFRP010000024.1:0-23697 GCF_056537465.1 Ruegeria sp. CE8 | reverse complement strand
CCGGTTGAAAAACACGGATTTCGCAGCAGTTTTACCGATTTTTTTGCGATGGCGGCATTCTCAGCTCACATCGGATGTGATAGCGTCCGGTCAAGATTTAATCTTGGAGATTCAAAATGATCAGAATGACCCTTCTGGTTTTGGCCCTTTCCGCGACAGGTGCGTATGCCCAGGATGCAGGAGCCACGGCTGCAACCCAAGGCGGTGCGGGCGGTGGCGCTGGTGCAGGTGGAGCCGGAGCCGCAGCTGGTGGTGCGGCGGCAGCCGGTGTGACTGGGTTTGTTCCCCTTGTCGCTCCGGCGCTTGGTGTTGCAGCGGCAGCTGTGGGTGTTGCAGCGGCAGCAGGTGGTGGTTCGACAAACAGCACCACAAGCACGGTCGGCACGAACTAAATCTGATTGCTTAGAAACAAAAAAGCGCACCTCAGTGGTGCGCTATTTTTTTGTACATCGGCTAGAGCGTTTAGTTGTTATAGTAATTGTTCGCGTAACTGCCGTAGGAATAGCCATATTGTCTGGCAGTGCGGGTGTTGATTTGACCCAACACAAGGCCAGTCAATCGCTGATTATCGTTATGGAATAGGCGCATGGCTTCGGCCACATCCTGTTCGGATGTGTCGTTCCACTTGATTGTTAGCAACACGGCGTCCGCATTGCGCGCAATCAGACGCGCGTCAGAGACCAATAGGGTTGGAGGCGTATCAATCAGGATGATGTCATACTGACCGCGCATTTCTTCCAAGAACTGCCGGAACCGCTCCGAGGCAAACAGGTCCGCGGCATTGGCTGATGTCCTCTCACCTGCGAGAATGTCACACCCCAGCAGCGGGTCCTGGAAAATCGCGTCCTGCGGCGTAGCGTCCCCAGCCAGAACCGACACGATCCCCTTCTTTGGAACGCCTTTCAGTTGCTCTGTCATCGTGAGGCGACGAATGTCGCCTTCCACCAACAGAACCTTCTTGCCGATGCCCACAAAGTTCTGCGCCAATGCCAGCGAATTCGTCGTCTTGCCTTCCGCCGGCAACGACGACGTCATCACTATGACCTGCGGCGGGCGGTCCACATTGGAAAGCATCAGCGAGGTGCGCAGGTTTCGCACAGCCTCAGCCGTAGCGGAGGACGGTTTGGAAGCGAGATACTCCAGAACTTTGCGACGCCCGCGGCTGGGAAATACCGGAATTTGACCCAGAACACTGTAGCCGGTTTTGCGCTCCAGATCTTTTGCGGACCGGTACCCTTTGTGCCGCGCTTCAACCAGCAAAACGATACCCGCGCCCAGCACAATGCCCAGGATCGCTGACAGCGCGAGAATTCTAGACTTGCGCGGCTCCGATGGAGTGCTTGGGATAACCGCGTTCGACAATTGCCGGCTATCCGCTTTCTGGATGCCTTCCTGTGCCGAAGTCTCTTTCAGTCGCGCCAGAAAATACTCGTAGAGCAGCCGAACAGCTTCGGCTTCACGCCCTAACTGCTGTAGCATGATAAGATCCGAACTCTGCTGTGCAATCTGTTTGCCCAACTCTTCGGCTGACAGCGACAAGGCATTTACCTGTTGTGTCGCGCGCCGTGCCTCAAGCGCAGTACGTGCAATCAGGCGCTGAAAGGCAATGTCAAAATCAACCTCGCCCGAACCGTTCTGGTCGATACTGGAAAAAAGACGTTCGATTTGCGGATCATTGCTGGCCTCGGCTTGTTCCGGGCGGGTGCCAGCTGCCTGTAGGATATCATAGCGTTCCTGCGCCGTATCGCGGGTTGACTCGGCAGCCACGCTGCGTTCGCGTAAATCCTTCAGCTGGATTTCCTGAAGCTGAAGCGCTTCCGGCGAAATCAATGCCGTGGTCGCGTTGAACTCGTTGACCTTCGCCTCGGCCGTCTCCAACTCGACCTGCAACTCAGTCACACGTCCAGTCAGCCACGCAGTTGCCTGCTCTGTTGCTTCGAATTTCACTTCGATCTGGTTCAGAACGTATAGCTCGACAATAGTGTCTGCGATCAAGGCGGATTTTAGCGCCGATTCCGTTTCAGCCGTTACCTCGAAAACAAGGCTTTGGCGCACGTTCCGAACCGAAACTTTGCGCGACAAATTCGAAATTACCCGGTCCCGAGTCACCTGCTCGGCCAGTTCCTCCGGGAGCTGTGCAGGTGTTTGGCCGACGCCCAGCATGGATTTGACAAACGCTTTTGCCCCGTCGACCGCAGATGGAGGCTGTAGCGCAGTATTGAACTCGGGGTCCAAAACCAACTCAAGTTTGTCTACCACTTTGCCCATCAGGCCGCGTGATTTGAGCACCTCAAGCTCGGAGTTGACTTCGGCTGTGTCGCCCGCCAAGCCCCCAACCACGCTTTGCAGATCAACAACGCTTGCCTGATCGGTCTCCAAAATAACCACGGCCGTAGACCGGTACAGCGGAACGGCCGCGACAAACGCATAAAGCGCGCCAATAAATATCGCTACTGCGGTCGTAACAGCTATGATCCATTTGCCGCGCCAAAGTGTGGCAACCGCGGCACCCAGATCCAGTGTGTCGTCCTCGGGAGGATCGGAAACTGGAACAGGGTTTGGAGCGCGGTTCGAACTGTTTCTCGACTTGAAATGTCCGTCATGAATTGGCGATTGGTTCATATCAAACTAAAATTCCCAGATGAAACGCACACGCGAACCGCTGCGATCGGCGCTCCCTACATCACTTTCTTGAACAAATAAAGGTCTCGACTGGCCATCAGGACGCACCGTTAAAACAGGATCACGCCGATGTGAGAAACGCATAAAACTATGCTTTTTTTTCGTGACGGTTGTCGCCGAGATTCACTCATATCGCGGGCGACCAAAGCTTTGTTGCGACAGCTTTCTTGGGCGGTTAGGCAACATAAAAACCACGGTCTTTCCGTTAGTCTTGTTGGTTTGATCCTCAGGAACCCGTTTACTCTTAACATTTGCATATGCTTCATCTAAGCACCGTTAAAAATCTGCGACACAGGTCCGATGCCGGGCAGCTTCTGCGGGGAGGTCAGCTTATCAATTTACTCAGCCAAACAGAAGAAACGCGTGTCTCAGAATAATACTCCATTTCGATCTGAATTCTTCCAAATCGAAATATGAAGCAGCATAACAAGTCACTTCACTCGCAAAATGCATGCCCTTGAATGAGATCTAAACAGTCTGCGGCTGACCCTCTGACTCAGGTCACATTGGCGCGCACCCAAAACAATCGGCTAGCGAAACCGCGTTGGTCGGCCTGGCTTGCTGCCTTGGGCCGGGCGATTTGGCGCAACTCCAAATTGATTTAAGGACTTTTCGTTGTCAAATTACACAAGCCATCTTTCGACGTTGAGCCGGCGCAGAAAAATTGCATTGCAGCTTTCTATGGATGCAATTCTGATTGTCTCATCATTTCTGGGTGCAATGCTATTTAGGCTCGAGAGCACAGATTTCCTGATCCAGAAAGATGTTTGGGCGGCCGTCCTAACCTCAGTCCTTTTTGCGCTGGTAGCCTTTCGGTTTTTGGGGCTTTATCGGGCTCTGATCCGTTTCCTCACCGGAAAAATTCTCATCATAGTTGGCGAAGGCGCTGTGATTGCAGCGATTGCTTTGTATGGCGCGGGCCTTTTGTTTGATGCGGGAATTCCCAGATCGGTCCCTTTTATTTTCGCCGTTTTCATCTTTCTGTCTGTCGGAGGGCTGCGTTTCATTGCCCGAACCTTTTTTCGCACTCCCAATCATGCGAACAAACGACCCGTAATCATTTATGGCGCAGGAGAAGCAGGGCTACAGTTGTTGAATTCGCTGTATCACGGGTACGACTATGCTCCGATCGCTTTGGTGGACGATGACCCTAACCTGCGAAATCTGGTTGTAGGTGGATTGAGAGTCTACGCACCAGATCGGATCCCGGATTTGGTGCAGGCAACCGGCACGCGCGTGGTATTGCTGGCAATGCCGGGATTGAGCCGCGCGCATCGCCGGGAAATTGTCAACGACCTTGAGAATCTGCAGCTTGAGATCAAAACAATTCCCGGAATGTCGGAGATCATCAGCGGTAAAGCCAATATTTCCGAACTGCGGACGGTCTCTGCAGAGGATTTGCTGGGCCGCGATCCTGTGGCGCCTGATCCGGAAATGCTTGCGAAGAACGTCGCGGATCGCGTTGTCATGGTGTCCGGAGCCGGAGGTTCGATTGGAAGCGAGCTTTGCCGCCAAATCCTGAATCAAAAGCCAACCAAGCTTGTACTTTACGAAGTTTCCGAGTTCGCGCTTTATACGATTGAATCCGAACTGTCAGCCGCTGTTGCCCGCCTGAAATTGCCCGTTGAGGTCGTTTCAGTTTTGGGTTCCGTTCAGCATAATCGCCGTCTTGAGGCGGCGATTGAGGCGTTTGGCGTCCAGACCATCTACCACGCTGCTGCCTACAAACATGTGCCCCTGGTCGAGGAAAACATCGTCGAGGGCATTCGGAACAACGTATTTGGTACGCTTGCAATTGCTTCGGCCGCTCAGAAGCAGGGTGTTGAGAACTTTATTCTGATCTCGACTGACAAGGCCGTTCGTCCAACGAATGTCATGGGTGCGACCAAACGAATTGCCGAATTGATCTGCCAGGCTCATGCGCAACAGGCGACGGGCACAGTGTTTTCCATGGTGCGGTTCGGCAACGTTTTGGGATCATCCGGTTCGGTCATCCCACGCTTCCGAGCACAGATCGAGTCCGGAGGGCCGGTGACGGTCACACACAGGGACATCAACCGATACTTCATGACAATTCCCGAAGCATCGCAACTTGTGATACAAGCAGGCGCGATGGGAAAAGGAGGCGATGTCTTCGTTCTCGACATGGGCGAACCTGTAAGAATTCTCGATCTGGCCATGAGTATGGTGAAGCTTCACGGTTTGAAGCCGTATTTGGCTGATCACCCGGATCACTTCGATCCGGAAAAAGGCGATATTCCAGTTTGCGTGACGGGGCTGAGAAAGGGTGAAAAGCTCTTTGAAGAACTTCTGATCGGAAACAATCCGTCACCCACGCAGCATCCTCGGATCATGACGGCTTCGGAAGTATCGCTTCCAATGGATCAATTGATGGCCGTTTTAGATCGGCTCATGCGGGCTTGCGAAACTTTCGACTTGCCGGAGATCATCACAATTCTACATGAGCTGCCAGTGGAATACGCGCCGATGGGCAACGGGATTTCTGATCTGTTGTGGGGCGCAACGCAGGGTCGTCTTAAAACAACAACCACGAATACTGCGGCGGACCTGGTTGGAATGCCCGCATGACATCGACGTCAAAAAAAGATGGGGGGTTATGGCGCCGTCTGTTCATACGAGTACTTCATGCCTATTTCCTGATAGTCCGCGGCATGACCCTTGGCGCGCGCGCGATTGTTCGGTCGAATGATGGTGAATTCTTGTTGGTGCGCCACACCTACATTCCGGGCTGGCACTTCCCTGGCGGTGGTGTCGAAAAGGGTGAAACAACCGAGGATGCCCTGAGGCGCGAATTGTATCAAGAGACTGGGCTTAGTGTATCCGGAAAGCCCGTTTTCTACGGCGTGTTCAACAACCTGGGTGTAAGTAAGCGGGATCACTTGCTGGTATATTGTTGCGAAGTCAAAGGAACTCTGCCGGACAAAACGGTAAGTATGGAGATTGCCGAAGTCGGTTATTTCGGCTTTGACAACCTTCCCGAAGGCACCGATCCAGGAACAGTCCGGCGCATGCGAGAAATAGTCGAGAAAAAGACGCCCGGCCTAACTTGGTAAGCCAGACTCTGACACAGATGCTTCGCCAATCTCAGACAGCTCTCATTGTAGCTGCGCGGTGAAACAACCTGGGTTGAAACTCCCGGAGCCGTTTCGCGGGGTGGCCAACCTTTTGTGCGCCATGCGAGTGCTCACCGACATGTATTGCAGTTCCTGCCAATCGATTTCGGCAAACGGTCTGGTTCTAACATTTAGGGTTTGACGGGGAAGTTTTGTGAGCACAAAAGGCTCGCCAAATCTCATTTATGTGTGGGGGCACACCGCATGTAATTTGACCGCCCCCACTAAGGCATGAGCGGGCCGCCCATGAACTCCGTCAAACCCCTGTGCCGCCTCACCTTCAGGGACCGCCCGCGAAAAGCGCAAACGGCTCAGGTCGCGACTTGTGTGCACGTGCAGCATTTGTTAACGCTCGTGCTGAGTAATGAGGACAGTACCAACACTTTCAATTTTCATCCAACAAGGCACCCTACGGTTAGCCCTTGTGTGGTAACCTGAGACAATCCCGACATGGCCCGCGGACGCGACATGCTACAGAGACACACATGTTTCTGCGCGCTTGACCATTTTCCGGGCGACCCGCGAACACCGCATCGCGAATGGGTCCTAGAAGTCGGCGTTAGCTTGGGGGACGCACTAAGTGCTGCTTGCCGCGATCAATAAAGGGCTCTTGCCGGAATTCCATATGATACCAAACTGTCTGGCACGTTGGTGCCTAGTAAAATTTCGGGATCAATTCCGGCATCCGAATTAAGGGATATTCAACTTATGAAGATTGCAATGATCGGGACCGGATATGTAGGGCTCGTCTCGGGTTTGTGTTTTTCCGATTTTGGCCACGAGGTCGTCTGCGTCGACAAAATGGCCGATAAGATTGAGAAACTTGAACGAGGCGAGGTGCCGATCTACGAGCCCGGTCTCGAAGCGGTCCTGGAACGCAATGTCGAGGCTGGACGCTTGCGCTTTACAACCGATTTGGCCGAGGCCGTTGATGGCGCGGATGCGGTCTTCATTGCAGTCGGCACGCCAACCCGAAGAGGCGAAGGGCACGCGGATCTGAGCTATGTGATGGCCGCAGCCGAAGACGTTGCGAACGCGCTGACCGGTTACACCGTCATAGTGACAAAATCTACGGTGCCTGTAGGCACAAACCGCAAAGTGGCGGAGGTGGTATCCGCCGCAAATCCGAACGCTGAATTCGACGTTGCCTCAAACCCCGAGTTCCTCCGTGAAGGTGCAGCGATCGATGATTTCATGAAACCCGATCGTGTGGTGGTGGGTGTTGAAAGTGACCGGGCAAAGTCCGTGATGGGCAAGATTTATCGGCCCCTATATCTGCGCGATTTTCCGATTGTCTATACTGATTTGGAATCAGCTGAGATGATCAAATATGCAGCCAACGCGTTCCTTGCGACCAAGATCAGCTTCATCAACGAGATTGCAGCGCTGTGTGAACGGGTCGGCGCAGACGTAAAATCAGTGGCCAAGGGCATGGGTTTGGATGGCCGAATTGGTAACAGGTTTCTGCATGCAGGGCCTGGCTATGGCGGGTCCTGCTTTCCCAAAGACACCACGGCACTAACCAGGATCGGGCAGGAACATAGCGTACCGCAACGCATCGTTGAGTCCGTAATCTCCGTTAACGAAGCGACCAAACGACGGATGATCGACAAGGTGACCGATCTGTGCGGCGGATCGGTCAATGGTAAGATCGTTGCCGTATTGGGCGTCACTTTCAAACCCGAGACCGACGATATGCGCGACGCCCCGTCATTGACGGTGGTGCCAGCATTGATCGGAAGCGGTGCACAGGTGCGTGTGGTCGACCCTCATGGTCGAAAAGAAGGCGAAGCACTTTTGCCCAAAGTGGAGTGGATCGAAGATCCCTACGTCGCCTGTTCCGGGGCCGACATTGTTATGATTCTTACGGAATGGAACGCATTTCGTGCGCTGGATCTGAAACGATTGGCTGATGGGATGGCGGAACCGACCATGGCCGACTTACGCAATATTTATGATCGAGAATCGGCACTAAAGGCCGGTTTCAAGGCCTATGAGGGAGTAGGACGTTGAGAACAGCTTTCATCACTGGAACCGGTGGATTCATCGGTTTTCACCTTGCAGAACTGCTATTGCAGGAAGGGTGGGCTGTCGCCGGCTTCGACGGCATGACCGACTATTACGATGTGCGCTTAAAAGAGCGCCGGATTGAGATGCTGCGCCAGCATCCCAACTTTTCATTCACCCAAGCGATGCTTGAAGACAATGACGCTGTGCAAGCAGCGGTCGCATCGGCGCAACCGGACGTAATCGTCCATCTCGCCGCCCAGGCTGGCGTACGATACAGCCTTGAAAACCCGCGTGCTTATATTGACGCAAACATTGTCGGGACGTTCAACATAATGGAGGCGGCGCGCGCCGTCCCGGTCCAGCATCTGCTGATGGCATCAACCAGTTCTGCCTATGGCGCGAACACCGAGATGCCGTTCTCAGAGACACAGAAAGCCGACACGCAACTGACAATTTATGCGGCAACCAAAAAGGCAAACGAGTCGATGGGGCATTCTTATGCTCATATCTACGATTTGCCGACGACAATGTTCCGCTTCTTTACGGTTTACGGCCCTTGGGGACGCCCCGATATGGCCTTGTTCAAGTTCACCAAAGGCATCTTGGAAGACACGCCAATTGACATTTACAACAACGGAGAAATGTGGCGGGACTTTACTTATGTAACGGATCTCGTGCGTGGAATTCGGCTGTTGATTGATGCGGTCCCTGGTGGTCCGGAAACCGCCGTCAAAGGAGACAACTTGTCTTCGGCAGCACCGTTCCGAGTAGTGAACATTGGCAACTCAGAGAAGGTTCGCCTGCTGGACTATATCGAGGCCATCGAAAATGCCCTGGATAAAAAAGCCATCCGAAAATACATGCCAATGCAAACCGGCGATGTGCCTGCGACTTGGGCGGATGCCTCTGTTTTGCAGCAATTGACCGGGTATCGCCCCGAAACCGACTATCGCGTCGGCGTCAAAAAGTTCACCGATTGGTACATGGAATACTACCACCCCGAGAAAGTATAGACGCCGCCATAGGGCCAATTCGGTCGCCCAGTTTCGGGGCTGCTGAACTGGCCGTTACATTTGATCGGTTGACGCGCATTCAGGAACGATAATGGCGATACTCGCTTTTTTCTTGGCGATTGCCTTTGCGGCATTCGTTTCACTCTACGTGGCGCAACGCGCGATCAGGCGAAATGTCACCAGTTTGCTGGATTGGACGTTGCTGGCCATAGCCGGAACCTACGGAATTGGCTGGGCCAGTGTAATATTCTCGTTCGGAACGATAGATGGATATTACTGGGAACCGTGGCTCGAAGGGACGCAGGGAATTTGGCCGCTGCACACCCTTCTCGCTCTGATGTTGGTGTTGGGTATTATTTTTGGCTGGCACATCTCACTCGGGAAAAGGAAGCAATACAAAGCGCTTCAAATAAGATCGAGCGTGTTGGCCTGGGTGTTGCTCGGTGTCGCCGTCGTAGCGCAGGTTCTGTATAGCCGGGCGCATGGGGGCCTTTGGGCGCTTACCCAAGACGCTGCCGCGCTTGCTATACGATCTGGGCTTAGCCAAACTGTTAATCCATTCTCCTTTCTTCAGCCATTTGGGCTGTTCTCGGCGATGGCAACATTTCTGTTTTTCGGGTTGCTGTTGCAGCAAAAAAGCACTGAAAGAACAATTGGTTTCCTGATATCAGCCGTGTTTTCTGCTTATGTCTACTACACGTTGTTCGGGCGTCTGGACTTTTTGGTTTTCATTCTATCCCTCGTACTTGCGCGTGCATTGTACGCGAACAGCAGCGCAGTTGGTTTGATTGTTCGGGGGATGATATTGATGGCAGGGGTGGTCCTGCTTGCGTTCTTTCTTAGCGCGTATTTCGAAGTCAAGAGCAGCGAATCCATCTCACTCTTCTTCTTCAATGAGTTTTCGTTCCCCTTTGCGTCGTTCGTTTCAATAATTAATGCTGCTGAAGTTCAGTATTATTTTTTCCGAGATTTTCTTTTCTTGCCGGTATACCTTCTGCCTTCCTCGTTTTACGCGGACTATTTTCCGCTGGTGAGCGCGCAGAACACCTATCTGGTCGTTGGATCCGAGAGAGGGACGGTTGGAGTTACAGGGGGCATTCCCGTCGATCTGCTGTCTCTCGGGTACTACCAACTTGGCGTCATTGGTGTGCCTTTGACCGGAGTGGTATGGGGATTTGTTCTTCGCAAACTGCAAAGGTTCCTGGATCGCATAGAGCCCAAAGGAATAAGGGCTACTTTGACCTCGTATATCTCATTAAAGGTTGCAATTTTTGGGGTTCTTTATACTCAACCAGAGCACATTGTGACACGGAACTTTGCTCTTATCGCCACACTGTTCCTGGTATGGCTGGTGGCCAAATTGAAATGGCGTCGCTGAACCAATGAAGGGAGAAGGGCAATGATTGCAATGGGATTGCGACGCTTGTGGCTAAGAGGGCTTGTGCGTCAAGGCTTACAAAATTTGGCTGGAATCCGTATGAATGGGCTTCGGGGCTCCGGCCATGCTCCTCGCCAGAAAACTATCGAAAAATCCACAACGACATTGGTCCGCACCACGACAAACATACCCGATAGCGTGACGTACTTGTTCCGCAGCGAGCTTGAGTGCAAAGACCCTGTCACATCCGCCCGGTACAACCGATTTACCCTTTTAAACGAGTCCTGAAAGTAAGTGTTGACGATATTCATTCCTGAACGATTCAGGGCGTTTACATCTGTTGTTTTTTCCAATGCCTGTGTGCAAGTCCTAAGCCGCGTTGCGGCTTTGGTGCTCTCGATGGTTTTGGCCCGGCTGTTGGGGCCAGAGAATTTCGGCATTTTTTCTGTCAACTACACGTTTGTAAGCGTCGCAGCGATTTTCGTCTGTATAGGCCTGCCGGTGTTTTTGACGCGGGAAATCGCGGTCCTCACCGGCAAACAGGGGTGGGGCCTTGCTTGGACAACTTACAAGGTTGCGATCAGAGTAGTCTTGGCAACATCAGCTTTTGCCGTTGCTGTGTTTTTGGCAGTCTATTTGTCTTGGCCCGAGTTTCGGATAGTCTCCGGCGGGCCCGTATTCCTGGGTGCTTTGGTGCTACTCATCCTGACATCCGTGTTGCGTTTATCGACTGGTGTTTTGCGGGGATTAAAAAAGGTTTCGACGTCTCTATTCCTTGAAACTGTTCTATTGCCAGCGCTGGTGCTTTTGGGGGTAAGTGCAGTCTATTTCGTTCAGCCTGACACACTTTCGGCCCAAACCGTAATCTACCTGTATGCCTTCATGACACTCGCCGTGTTTTTGATCGCACAAAATGAATTGAGGCGTCCGTTTCCGAATGAGGGAATGTCCGGCGGCCAACGGGTGGAGTGGAAAAGCCTGCTGCGAGACACCTTGCCTTTTTCCCTGATCGGCGCCGCAGCCGTTCTGAACTCTTACGCAGATATTCTAATGCTGGCTTGGTTTGTCCCCACGTCCGAGGTCGGGTTTTATCGCGTTGCCTCACAAGCCGCAGTACTAATCACCTTTGGTTTGCAAATCGCCCAACTGATTGGTGCCCCGATCTTTGCCCAACTAAATGAACCGCATCTGCGGGATAAACTGAGTTCAGAGTTCCGCCGTTTTCGTATTCTGTCCCGGTCAGTGGCGTTGGTTCTGTTTTCGATCATCACTGTATTTGGCGATGAGTTGCTGACGCTGTTCTTCGGAGAACCCTTCGCCGCGGCCTATGTCCCTTTGGTTCTTCTGAGTGCCGGGTATTGCGTGAACGCAAGCTTTGGGCCCCTCGGTATTTTGCTCAGCATGAGCCGACAGGAAAAGCTGGTTTCCCGAGTACTTTGGGTCGCTGCTGGGATGAACATTCTACTGAACCTCACCCTAATACCGAGCTTTGGTCTGATCGGGGCCGCGACCGCGACATCATTAACAGTTGCCGCGGTGCACCCGTTTTTGTGGGTGGTCGCCAAAAGAAAGAAAATTCTTCAGTAATGGAAACTGGTTTGAAAGATCCACAGAACCTAGAGGGGCGCAAGATCGTCTTTTGCCTCAGTTCAATTGGCGGTGGCGGTGCAGAACGCGTTGCCTCTCTGCTTTGCAACCACTGGGCCAAACTTGGTGCGAAAGTCATGATTGTTGCGATTGCATCTGTGCGCACCTCGCAAGGTTATGATCTCAGGGACGACATTACAGTTGTCCACCTGGCCGATCAGGTCGCAGGGAACCGCAATAAGCTTGTCAGAATTTTTGCTTTGCGCCGCATTTTCAAGGAGTTTTCACCCGACGCGATTGTGTCATTTCTAACGGACGTGAATGTCGCCAGTCTTCTGGCGGGTGCCGGCACGAAATACCCAATTTTTGTTTCAGAACGAAGTTTCCCTCCGGCACGCCTTAAAGAGACCGGCAGAGTTTTTTCGACACTAAGAAGGTGGTTGTATCGTTTCTCTGATGCGGTTGTCGCGCAGACAAGCGAAGCAGAAAGCTGGCTGTCTGACAATTGCCCTAGCAGCAATGTTGTCGTCATTCCCAACCCGGTCAGCTACCCGCTTCCCGGAGCATCCGAACTGGAAGCGGATCACCAGACTCTGGTCGATGGCAGGAAGGTTATTCTAAGCTCGGGAAGGCTAATCGCTTCCAAACGACACGATGTTTTAATTCGCGCCTTTGCTGATCTGGCGGACAAATTTCCAGATAGCATCCTCGTTATCCTTGGAGAAGGACCTGAACGAAGAGATCTGGAGGAATTGAGCAGACAGCTTTCCGTTGCAGACAGGGTTTTTCTTCTTGGGCATATGGACAACCCCGGGGCTTGGTACAGTCAAGCCGACGTATTCGCCTTTCCCTCGTCCTTCGAAGGGTTTCCGAACTCTGTCCTTGAGGCAATGTCTTATAAACTGCCAGCGATATGCTTTGATATCGCTGCTGGCCCCCGTCAACTTATACAAAATCGGGAAAATGGAATAATCCTGCCTGACGACAACCATGTCGCCAGAATGAAATCTGCAATTGACGAACTACTGAGCGACGCTGATCTGCTTACGAAAATTTCCGCAAACGCAACCGCTGTCCGCGAGCGCTATTCAATCGAACATGTTTCGCACCAGTGGCTTTCGCTGCTCTTCCCCAAGGGTTAATGGATCCCAAGGTCGCTTAAGGCAGGAAAGTTTAATGGTTAAACCCCGTATTTTGCACATAACTACCGGTCTGAACGTGGGCGGAGCTGAGCGATTTTTGCACACTCTTCTCACAGGTGAGCTGCGCCATGATTTTGACAATCTGGTTATTTCGCTAATGGACCTCGGGCACTACGGGCCACTGTTGCAAGCGAAAGGCGTAGAAGTTCACACACTAGGGATGAACCCTGGCAAGCCAAGTTTCAGAAGCTTGGTCACTGCGCGAAAACTGGTTCGATCAATCCGGCCTGACCTGATCCAAGGTTGGATGTACCACGGCAATTTGATGTCCGAATTGGTGGCCGGAAAAACAAAGACGATTTGGAATATCCGTCAGAGCTTGTACGACCTTGGCCGTGAAAAAAGGGGCACTCAACTGGTAATTCGCGCGAACCGGTTTTTGTCTCGTCGCCCGTCCAAGATCGTATACAACAGCGAACTTTCACGGGACCAACACGAGCAGTTCGGATTTAGTGACCGTAGTCTGGTTCTGTCTAACGGGTTTTCGCCCGAAAAGTGGAAACCGAACCCAATGGCCCGTAAGGAGTTGCGACGGGAACTGGGAATTCCGGAAGAGGCCCCTATTGTCGGCTATGTTGGTCGATATCACCCAATGAAGGATATTCCGGTTTTATTGAAGGCATGCACCGAAATCCTAGACCGTGACAAGAAAGTTCACGTCGTAATTGTCGGGCGTGAGCTGACTGCAGATAACCGAGAAATCGCGCCATTTTTCGAGCGGATGCAGATGGACAGAGTGCATCTGCTTGGCCAACGTTCTGATATTCCTGATGTTATGCCAGCGTTTGACTTGTCCTGCTTGACGTCCCGCTGGGGAGAGGGCTTTCCAAACGTCATAGGTGAGGCAATGCTATGCGGTGTTCCTTGCGTAAGCACCGATGTTGGCGACGCATCGCGCGTCATTGGGTCTTGCGGGAAGATCGTACCATCCGCGAACCCCACCGCATTTGCCGAGGCCGTTTTGGAACTCCTGAACATGCCTGCTTTTGAAAGAACCGGCTTGGGCAGCAAGGCACGCGACAGAATTTCAGGTGAATTCTCCCTGAAAAACATAACAGATCACTACCGCACGCTGTACACGGCGCTTCTTAAGGAAATTTGAAATGTGTGGAATTGCAGGTATCTGGGCGAAAACGCCGAGGACAGAAATCGCGACCGTTGCACGAAACATGTCAAATCTGATCGTGCATCGCGGGCCGGATTCCGGTGATGTATGGCACGATAACGACCCGGCAATTGCACTGGCACATAGACGGCTTGCCATTATCGATCTTTCAGAAGCTGGCAGGCAGCCAATGCATAGCGCCTCTGGCCGCTATGTGGTTGTGTTCAATGGTGAAATATACAACCACCTGGATATCCGGAAAGAGATTGAGGAAATCAGTGCCGATGCAGGTTGGAACGGCCATTCGGATACTGAAACGATCGTGTCCGCTCTGGACGCCTGGGGCCTTGAAGGAATGCTTCGTCGATTGAACGGCATGTTCGCAATTGCGATTTGGGACCGTAAACTTCGCCAACTTCACCTTGCGAGGGACCGTATGGGCGAAAAACCACTCTACTACGGAAAAGTTGGAAACGCCTTTGTATTTGGCTCGGAACTGAAAGCCTTGAAAGCGGTACCGGGTTGGGAAGGTCGGGTTAATCGTGACGTTCTGGCGCTTTATCTCCGGCATAACTGCGTGCCAGCACCGCATTCGATTTATGAAGGTATCTACAAGCTGGCATCGGCCCACTGTGTGACCATCAGCGATATCACCGCTGACTTACCCGAGCCCGTTCCCTACTGGAGCCTTGAAGACGCCTTTGACAGTGGTGCCCAAAACCAACTGCAGGGGGATGCCGAAAGCGCCAGCGACGAGTTGGAGAAGCTGTTATTGGATGCCGTAGGAATCAGAATGATGGCTGACGTTCCTCTGGGGGCGTTTTTGTCTGGCGGCATCGATTCCAGCCTGATTGTCAGCCTGATGCAGGCGCAAGCCAACAAGCCAATCAAGACCTTTTCGATCGGGTTCGAAGAGGCCGGGTTCAACGAAGCGGTTTTTGCCAAAGAGGTTGCAGCTCACTTGCAAACCGATCACACCGAGCACTATTTCTCATTCAAGGACGCCCAGGACGCGATACCATCTCTGCCCAAAATGTGGGACGAGCCCTTTGCGGACTCCTCGCAAATTCCAACTTATTTCGTGTCCAAAATCGCCCGCGAACAGGTCATAGTTGCCCTCTCAGGCGACGCAGGGGATGAGCTTTTCTGCGGCTACAACCGCTATAACATGGGCTATAATGTCTGGAACAAGCTCAAGCTTCTTCCCAAACCGGCAAGGCATGCGATCTCAAAAACAGTTCTTCGTATCCCATCAGGCTCCATCGACTCTGTGTTTTCAAACCTGCCCAGACGCATCCGTTATCTTGGCGCGGGGGACAGGGCACATAAACTGGCGGAAGTTCTTCGCCTGACTGATCATGAGCGATTTTACTTGCATCTCGTGTCGCATTTTAAGGATCCGAATTCGGTCGTTCTGGACGGAGAGGAACCCAAAACTCTCTTTGATCGGCGCGACGATTGGCCAGACCGCAAAGACATGCGTGACCAGATGATGTATGCGGATCTCAAGACCTACTTGCCGGACGACATTTTGACCAAGGTGGATCGCGCCAGCATGGCTGTGAGCCTTGAGGCACGCGTACCGTTTCTGGATCACCGAGTCGTCGAATTCGCACAGCGGTTCCCGGTCGCGTGGAAAACGCACAATGGGCAGTCGAAATGGCCTTTGAGAAACATTCTGTACAAATACGTTGACCGTAAGCTGATCGAACGTCCCAAGATGGGCTTCGGAATTCCGCTGGCTGAATGGCTGCGCGGTCCCCTCGCCGAATGGGCGGAAGATCTGTTGAATCCGTCGGCACTGCGCAATGATGGTTTTTTTGACGAAAAAACCATTACTGACCTTTGGTCCCGACACAAATCAGGAGTGTCGAATGCGCACTACTACATTTGGGACATCTTGATGTTTCAGGCGTGGTTGCGGAATGAAGAATGCACCTCTTTGCTGGAGCCCGCCTGACCTGATCAGGGATCGTTCACCAGATCAGATACGACCCTCTCAAATATGGTTTTCAAACAACCTTAAAATACGAGAACTCATATGAATAACCCAGAACCCAAAAAAATTGCCGTAATCGGACTTGGCTATGTCGGACTGCCTCTGGCGGTTGAATTCGGTAAGCACCGCCCAGTCGTAGGTTTTGACATCAATTCAGCACGTATTGCTGAGTTGCAGTCTGGCAAGGATTCCACTCTTGAGGTTGAAGCCGATGAACTGTCCAGCGCAGCGCACCTGAGCTTTTCGTCGGACATAGACGAATTGGCAAAATGCCAGATTTTTATTGTGACCGTTCCGACACCTATCGACAGTGATCGCCGTCCAGACCTCACCCCATTGTTGAAAGCCTCGGAAACCGTGGGCAAGGCGCTGAAAAAAGGGGATATCGTCATTTACGAGTCGACAGTCTACCCGGGCGCCACTGAAGAGGACTGCGTTCCTATACTCGAACGTGTGTCCGGCCTGACGTTCAATAGAGATTTCTTTGCTGGCTACAGCCCTGAACGGATCAACCCCGGTGACAAACTCCACCGCCTGACCACCATCACCAAGGTCACTGCCGGCTCGACGCCGGAGACCGCTGATGAAATCGATGAGCTGTATTCATCCATTGTCACAGCCGGAACACATAAGGCACCGTCGATCCGAGTTGCCGAGGCTGCCAAGGTAATCGAAAACACCCAGCGTGATTTGAACATTGCATTGATCAACGAACTGGCGGTGATCTTCAACAAGATGGACATTGACACCGAGGCCGTGCTGAAGGCTGCGGGTACAAAGTGGAATTTCCTGCCATTTCGCCCGGGATTGGTTGGCGGTCACTGTATCGGTGTTGATCCCTATTACCTTACCCACAAAGCGGAATCGATTGGATACCACCCGCAGATTATTCTGGCCGGACGTCGTCTGAATGACAGCATGGGCGAATACGTTGCGGCACGGTTGGCAAAAGAGTTAAGCCGCCGCCGTATTCATATGCAAGGAGCCCGTGTCCTTGTGATGGGATTGACCTTCAAAGAAAACTGCCCTGACATCAGAAACACACGAGTTGTCGACGTCGTTAGTGAATTGTCCGAATTCGGGGCGGACGTCGACGTGTACGATCCCTGGGTAGATCATACGGAAGCAGAACATGAGTACGGAATTCAACTGATCGATCAGCCGGAAGCGCATTCATATGATGCGATTGTGATTGCTGTTGCCCACGATCGTTTCAAGGAGTTGGGTGAAGAAGGATTGCGCGCTTTGGGTGTTCCGGGAGCCCATGTGATCTTCGACCTGAAATACGTGCTTGAACAAAATGAGGCGGACATCAGGCTATGACCCAAAAGCGTATCCTTGTTGTTGCTGGCCTCGCTGAATCGCTAGTTAATTTTCGAGGCCATCTCATTCAGGACTTGGCCTCGGCTGGGTATGATGTTCATGTTGCCGCGCCCGGTATCAATGGCGATCCACAAATCAGCCAACATTTGCGGGAACTTGGCGCGTCTCCGCATGACATTCCGTTGAAGCGGGTCGGGATGAATCCTGTGTCGGATCTCCGGACATTGCTGGCGTTGGTTCACCTTTTCAGAACCGTCAAACCACAAACCGTTCTGGCCTACACGATCAAGCCGGTTGTTTGGGGCGGGATCGCGGCCCGCCTAGCGCGAGTCCCGTGTTTCTTTGCGCTCATTACGGGACTTGGCTTTGCGTTTACCGACAACGCTAAAGGCGCGAGAGCATTTCTTCAGCGCCTGCTGCAAGTTTTGTATCGCGTTTCCTTGCGTGGCGCATCTGGAGTAATTTTTCAAAACCCTGATGATGCGGCTGAGTTCTCGGACAGGGGGTTGCTTCCGGTTCAACTGGCACCCCGCATCGTGAACGGTTCGGGTGTCGATACCAAAGATTTCTCTGTTGCGGATTTCCCTGAATACCCGACGAGGTTCCTCCTGATTGCGCGGCTGCTTGGTGACAAGGGAATTCGTGAGTTTGCTGAAGTGGCAAGGAGGTTCAAGGACGGCAATATTCCGGCCGAATTTCACCTTGTCGGCCCTATTGATCCAAGCCCGAACGGGTTGCCTGAAACCACCGTGAAACAATGGCACGACGACGGACTATTGCACTGGCATGGCAGCTTGTCAGACGTGCGTCCTGCGATTTCATCCGCCCATGTCTATGTCTTGCCGAGTTTCTACCGCGAGGGTACGCCACGCACGATCCTCGAAGCAATGTCGATGGGAAGACCCATTGTTACGACCGATGCGCCAGGATGTCGTGAGACGGTTGAGCAAGGGGTAAACGGGTTTCTTGTGCCGGTCCGTAATGCTGAGGCACTGGCTGAGGCCATGCGCAAGTTTGTAGGCGACCCTGGTGCAATAGCTCAAATGGGCGCACAATCTCGAAGGATCGCTGAAGAGAAGTATGATGTGAGAAAAGTGAACGCACACATGATGGAAGCGATGGGGCTGTGACAAGCCCAACCCCAATTTAGGCTCGATACTCAAACGGGACCGGCAGGCGGCGAAATCCTTGCATCAACATTTGCCAGGCATTTTTTCAGATCGCCGGGCTCAAGCCACGTCGAGAACAGCAACAAGCCGAACAGGTCAATCCGTGCAGGAAGTTCACCAGCGGGTGAAAAAGCCATCAGCACGTGCGCGGCGTTCAGGTTCGCCGCTGCCGGGGTCGCATTGGTATACTCGGTTCCGCCGGCTTTGCGACTTGCACTGATTTTGTTACCGTCCACGCGGATTGTAATTGCTTTGTGGTCGGTCATCGGAAAGTAACCCGGTGTGTCGACAGGAATGATCGTGCCGCTATCGTTTTTTGCGAGCGACCGTGAGGCACCGCTTCCGGCGATTACAATATACCCAGACGTTGCACCGGAAAGAAGGATGGAGCGTGGCGAAGCATTATCCGGTTCCACCAGCCCGGCAACTATCTGTCCTGTGTCTATGTCGACCGGTGCCGCCAGTACCATCCAGGCACCGATCCCATCAAATTCCAACCAATGGCGCCCATTGACGTGTCGATAGATGGGCCGCGCCGCTGATGAGGTTTGCACGGCGTGGTGTCCGTTTCCGGACTTGTCCAACATTCTTCCCACCGGTTGGCCTGTTGCCGTGACCGGTGTGGTGCCGGCGGCATCCTGAAAGAGCGTCGTCAAATCAGATGGATCAAACCAGGCACCCTGCGCGCCATCAACGAACAACTCAGATGGTGACCACAGGCGCGAACGCCGCGGCGCGCTGGTCAGGGAAAGGTCACAAATGGTTTTCATGCGAGCACCAGTGCATGGATACCTTGCGCCGTCGTACCGGTGGCATGGACGCGCTTTATCCCCAATGGGAGAAACGAGAAGTCGGCGACGGTTATTTTGCGGGTTTCGCCCGCCACAGTGTCGACCACAATCGCTCCACCTGTCTCGACATAGAGAGCGATGGCAACCATCGGCAACTCGGTGGAATCCTGCGGTGTAACAGGGTGTGCATCGGTCGCTGGACCGTGGATGGAGCGGGCATGAGTTGCAAAGGGATTCATTCCGGAGCCTTTTTTGCTGAAAGGGGGCGCAGAGGAACGCCCGTGATTGAAGTTCACCGAAAGATCACGCAGAAAGGCGTCGATTGGGTTTATGAACCGTTTGGATTGGTAGGAGTTTATTAATTGCAAAAGCGCGTCTTGGATGTTGTTGGCGCAGGTGTGGGGCTATTGGTTCTGTCGCCCGTCCTGATCATCGTTTCGCTGATGGTCCGGCGGCAGATGGGGGCTCCGGTTTTTTTTCGACAAACGCGCCCTGGCCTCGGCGGTAAGCCCTTTCAGATGATCAAATTCCGCACGATGCGCGATGCAATCGACGCGAACGGAAATCCTTTGCCCGACTCTGAACGGCTGACGCGATTGGGTCGTTTCCTGCGATCCAGTTCGCTCGACGAACTCCCGGAACTGTGGAACGTGCTGAAGGGCGACATGAGCCTCGTCGGGCCACGTCCGCTGCTGGTGGAATACCTGCCGCTTTACAGCAAAGAACAAGCCCGCCGTCACGAGGTGCGCCCTGGCGTTACGGGCTGGGCACAGATAAACGGCCGAAATGCGATTTCGTGGGACGAGAAATTTGCGTTGGATGTCTGGTATGTCGACAACCGCAACCTCAAGCTTGATTTGAAGATCATCTGGCTGACGATCCGAAAAGTTGTGAAACGTGAAGGGATTTCAGCGGCGGGTGAAGCGACGATGCCAAGGTTCACGGGAGAATAATAGTGAATTTGTACGGGGTTTACGGCGCCAGTGGCTTTGGCCGTGAAGTAATGCCGCTTTTGCGCCAACAGGTCGGTCACGATCCCAATGCAGAATGTGTATTCGTAGACGATGCTGACAACGACAACACTAACGGCCATCAATGCTTGTCATTTGCTCAGTTTTTGGAATACCCGGCGGACAGCCGTGCGATCACGATAGCAATCGGAGATGGGGGCGTCCGACAAAAGCTCGCAAAGAAATGCACCGATGCTGGTTTGACGATCTTAGATGTTCGGGCAGCGGCCAGCTGCGTTTTAGATGAGGTGCGCATTGAGGAGGGGCTGGTTTTGTGCGGTTTCTCGAGCATCACTTCAAACGTCAAAATCGGACGCCATTTTCACGCGAACATATATTCATATGTCGCGCATGATTGCGTAATCGGTGATTTCGTCACTTTCGCGCCAGGGGTGAAGTGCAATGGAAACGTCCACATCGGCGACAACGCGTATATTGGCACCGGAGCGATCATTCGCCAGGGTACGCCCGATAAGCCACTAATGATTGGCGCTGGCGCTACCGTTGGCATGGGTGCAGTTGTCACACGCGATGTTCCGCCCGGCGTCACCGTCGTCGGCAATCCGGCCAAACCCCTCATCAAGGCTTAATTCATGCGTATATACCTTTCCCGCCCGCATATGTCCGGCCACGAGCAAGATCGCGTTGCCGAGGCCTTTGCATCAAACTTCGTAGCGCCGCTCGGCCCGCAACTCGACGCATTCGAGGACTCGGTGCGAGAGTACCTTGGCGCTGACGTCCATTGTGTTGGATTGTCTTCAGGATCCGCCGCCCTGCATTTATCCCTGCGCATTGCCGGCGTTGGTCCGGGTGATGAGGTCTGGGTTTCCTCGATGACCTTTGCGGGTGGCATCTTCCCGGTGAATTACCTTGGTGCCAAACCGCGCTTCTTTGATCTCGACCCCACAAGCTGGACCATCGACGCCGCTCTGTTGGCTGATGAACTTACCCGCGCTGCCACTGAGAACCGTCTGCCCAAGGCAATTGTGCCTACAGATCTTTATGGCCAGTCCGTTGACCTCGATGCACTGGAAAGTCTCGCCGCCCAATATGGTGTCCGCCTCATTGTCGACAGCGCCGAAAGCCTTGGTGCGGAGTACATAAACGGCCGCAAGGCTGGAACTGGTGGAGATGCTGCGATCTTGTCCTTCAATGGGAACAAGATCATCACTACTTCGGGCGGCGGCATGATGGTTACGCGCCACAAGGACTGGGCTGATCAGGCGCGCTTCCTTGCCACTCAGGCCCGAGATGCGGCCCCGCATTACGAGCATTCTACCTATGGTTATAACTATCGGATGTCTAACATCTGTGCGGCCATTGGGCTGGGGCAGATGCAAGTTCTCGATGACCGAGTTGCGCGACGCCGAGAGATTTTTAAACGCTACAAGACGGCGCTCGCTCGCCCGGGTATTAACTTCATGCCCCAAGCCGACGGGCTCCAATCAACCCGCTGGCTCACAGCCTTGACCATCGACCCGACGCAGACCGGCGTTACGCGTGAAGACATCCGCCTGATGCTGCTGGAAGATGAGATTGAGGCCCGACCGCTTTGGAAGCCAATGCACATGCAGCCGCTTTACGTCGGTACACCCTATCATGGAACGGGTGTCGACGAACGTCTGTTCGCCACCGGCATCTGCCTGCCATCTGGGAGCGATATGACGAACGATCAGCAGGATGAGGTGATTGAGCGGGTCACTTCACTGCTTGACGCATCGCGCTGAACAGCTTCGGGCGGCTCGGCAGATACCCGAAAGGTTTCGTCCGAGCTGTCGCCCTCGCTGTTCTTTTCATTTGTAGTTTGTGAGTCTTGAACCTCGGGCACAGCGTGGATTCAAAAGTGTTTTGATTCCCATTTCTTCATTCAATTGGAAAAAATCAAATAACCAATATCTGAAAATTTATACAACCATAACCTGAGCTCTCGCCAATTTAGCCGCCTGTCCTTCAAGGCAGGCGGCAGTAAATCGAACTTGTTTTTCTCGTTGGTTTCTGGCTGCTGTTTGTTGACTTTGATGAAGAACGCCAAGGCGCTACGTTTCTGCGGACAATCAACTTCAGAATTCAGGCCAATATGACCGCGCTTGTATTTGAGAAGGCACATGTCAACGAAAGAGTTGTCAGTGCCGAAATCGAACAAGCAAATACGCTCAGGAGGTGCCTTTTTCCCGCTATCGGGTCGGTGTGGTAGTTAGTAAGGGTTGATCAACAAATGTTATGTTCTTCTTTAAGCTTATTAACTTAAGCTCGAATTTTTTGTCCTGGAACACGTCACGATTACAAATTCGGATGTTATGTAAATAGACAATTTCGATCGTCGCTCGATTAATCCCGGTCGACCGAACAAATTTTAACTGCACTTTAAGTTTTGCGCTTGACGGGATCGCGGCAACATTACTAGAGGATTAACACGGGGTAAATTTGTTCAAAATTTGAACGGTAAGATTTGTAAGGTATTCGAGCTGTTATGTTTGACTTTGGTTTTCCTGACTCGGAAGCTCCGAAATCCCCTGTCTCAGCACATACTTCGAACGTAACATCAAAGCTCATTTTTCAAGTCGCGAAACGCGTGTTTGACTTGGTGGTCAGCGTTCTTTTCCTGGTCCCTCTAGCAGTTTTGTGCAGTGCAGTTTTGTTGATCCTGAACCCTCTTTGGAACAAGGGTCCGCTTATCTTTTCGCAAGAGCGGATGGGGCGGGACTGTGTGCCTTTCACAGCTTACAAGTTTCGCTCTATGCGCCCGGTAGAACGGATCAAGCGCACAGCAGATTGCCCGTTGGAGGAAGACAGAATCACTCCGCTGGGCCGAATTCTGAGAAAAACACGCATCGATGAATTACCTCAAGTTCTCAATGTCTTAAAGGGTGAACTGAGTTTGGTTGGTCCGCGGCCGGACTATATTGAACATGCCCGAGACTATCTGTCCAACGTCCCAGGCTACCAAGCGCGCCACAGTGTACGCCCCGGAATCACGGGTTGGGCACAAGTTGAGTTGGGTTATGTCGAAGGTACAGATGCCACGCGGCAAAAAGTTCAGGCCGACCTCTATTATATCGCCAATTCCAGCATGGCTCTGGAAGCACGTATCGTTTGGCGAACACTTGCTGTCATGGCACGGTGCGACGGCGCGTAAGAAAATGTGATCTTTGGGATTTGCTTCGCACCGCCGGCCTTTGTGCCCATCTGCGGTATTTCTCACCAATAACCCAAAGCATTTTGTCTGAAGGTAAAAAGAATTTTACCTCTCGCGCCATAAGTTCACCAGCATATTTTGTTCTTTAATTTCTAATT
>NZ_JBQFRP010000023.1:0-27303 GCF_056537465.1 Ruegeria sp. CE8 | reverse complement strand
TTCAAATCCTACTCCCGCAACCAACACAGCCGAACCAGCCGCCTCAGGGCGGCTTTGTTCATTTTGGGCCAACCCAATCATTGCTGCCAGGGCACCCTCCAAATCAAGCTGCCCTCTTTATACGTATAGGGGCTTTGGCGCGTTCCGCAGCGAATTTGCGCTTCCCGCCCTCTCGGCGACAGCTTATACGCTCGCAGCATGAATCTGGCGGCTGAATCGAATGGCAGCTCTTGAGTCCAGAGCGAACTTTCGTTTTACGAAGATCCTGTGCCTGAACTTTTTTTTGGTCGAGACGCGGTTTCTATCGGTGTCTCACCGAAGAATTGGCGGTAGGCAACTGATGTCCGGCCTAGGTGGCTAAAACCGGCTTCGCCGATGAGCGTGGAAATGACACCTTTCTCATAGGTGCTTGCCAGCAGAAGCGACCTTAGTCGATGCAGCTGGACAATCGATTGAAACTTGCTTGGGCCAACACCAAGTTGTTTTTCAAAGGCCAAAAAGAGTGACCGCCTCGATACCCCGAGTTCGCGGCACAGTTCTTGAACGGTTAGTTTCGTGCCAGCCGGGTTTTCTGAAAAATACGCTTCAGCCGCCGCAACGGTCTTCCATTGACTATAGCTCGCCTTTTCGGCGCCCATTTGTGGTTCGGTACGGTAAAGGAGTTCACCTGCCAAGTTTTCGAGGTTTACAAGGATGTCATTTAACATCCAAGCATCTGTCCCATCCGCGGTCGTTTGTTTGTGGCAAAGCCATTTCTCAATGCATCGGGCATAAGCACTCAGAGCGTCGGATCTGGACAGGCGGATGGGTGCTTTAAACGTTGCCCATCCACGCTTCTCGACCTGTAGCCATGGAACTTCCAGCAGGTATATCTGAGTGCCAGCTTCGGCTACGTAGTCATACTCTGTTGGCTTTTGCCCTTGCCAGAACACAAGAAACGGATCCTCATATAGAGTTCCCTGAAATCGAACCGGTTCGCCATTGGGCAAGACTAAACCGAGAAAGACTGTGTCGCCGTGTTGAACTTCTTGGAAACGAATACGCGAAAAATATTCCTCGCAATAAAGGCTAAAACCATTGTGTTGGGCCATGCGCCAATTCAGCTTCGGACCCTGTGGAGAGAGAGCGAGCGCTTCGAGTTGGACGCCAGTGTAATCAGGCAGGTGATCCACTGAACGTATTTTCTTGGACAGTAACATAGCGCCTCAGTTAACCCTTACTGCGACCAGCTCTGGCAGTAGCACAATGAAATTCAATTATTCATAATAGTTTGCACGATTCGGATAGCCAGTCCTAAACTCAGGTTACACTATCGATCTCGAACACAGAAAACCTGTCAATGTCCTCGGAGTGCCTCATGAAGAAGCTTACACTTTCCATTGCTGCGCTATTGGTGTCCTCAACTGCTCTCTATGCGCAGGCCGCCGATCTGGTCTTTACCAACGCATCCGTGCTTACCATGAATGACGATGCGCCGACCGCGCAGGCCGTTGCGGTCACGGGCAACCAGATAAGCTACGTTGGTGATGTTGCTGGGGCCGAGGCGCTGATCGGTGATAACACCGAAGTTCTGGACTTGGGCGGGGATACCCTGCTGCCGGGCTTTGTGTCAGGGCACGATCACATCGTTGCATCGGGCTGGACGTCGCGCGGTGTAAGTCTGTTTGGAATTGAAACGCTTGAGGAGGCCTTGGCCGCAGTCAAGGAATATGCCGATGCAAACCCTGACGAGGAGTTGATCCTTGGCTATGGGTTCAATCAGGTGGCTTATGGCGGGTGGCCTACAAAAGAAGATCTGGATTCGGTGGTTTCTGACCGTCCGGTCTTTATCCTCGACTTCACAATCCACGATGTTTGGATGAACTCCAAAGCCTTTGAAGCGGGTCAAGTTAGCCCTGATGAAGAGGATCAGGTGCCGGGTGTGATGTTCTGGCAGCGCGACGCCGAAGGCAACCAGACAGGAATCGGCATTGAGTTCCAGTGGGCTGCGGCATTTAGAAATGCAGGTGCTTGGGACCCGGCAGGTGAAATTCCTGACATCCAGAAAAACCTCTACGATCAGGCCGTCAAAACTGGAATTACAGCCGTTCACGTGCCTCTGATGGCTATGCCGACAGTTACCGATCTGTCCCTCGTGAAAGATGACGAGAAACTCGCGCTGGCCCACCTACACGAACTGGAAAAGAACGGTGAGCTAACGATCCGTACCTTTGTAGCGACGGGGTTCAAGGACCCGACCGCCACTGCTAACGAAATCGTAGAACACACACTCGAATTACGCGAGCAATACGACAGTGACATGCTGCGCATCTGGGGCATCAAAATCCATCCAGAAGGGAACTGGAGTTCAAAGACTGCCTGGATGCTGGACGATTACGCCGATGGGTCCGCGACGCGCGGTGCGGCTGCCATTGAAGGCCCAATGATAACTTCGGTCTACCTGCAGGCCAATCAGAACGGACTTCCGGTGGGCACTCACGTCGATGGGTCACAAACAGTGCGCAACACGGTTAACGCGATCATGACGGCGCGAGGCGCGGGGTACGATGTTCCGAATAACCTTTTGCACCACTATTTCTGGGTATCTGATCAGGACCACGAGACTGTTATCGAAAACGAGATCATGGTGAACACGACCCCGCTTTTCCATGTCGATTGGGAAGCTCAGGACGTAAACGCTTTGGACCTGTTGGGGCGCGCAAAGGTCGAAGCGATTTTTGCCCGCTATTCGTCGCTGATGGCATTGGGGCACAACGTTTCGATTTCTTCGGATGTGCCATCCGCGCCGATTGATCTGATCGGTCCGCTCCTGAACGTTGAAATTGCGATGACTTTGCAGGACCCACTAAATCCGGACAGCAAACCGTTCCCATTGTCGCGCAAACCGGCCTCATTGGAAGAGTCTTTGAAAGCGGTCACAATCTATCCTGCCGCGCAGCAGGCAATGGAGGACAAGATAGGGTCCATCGAAGTGGGCAAATATGCCGACCTTGTTGTTCTCGATCAGGACATTACTGCAGTCGAACCGCGCGAAATCTCGAACATCAAGGTGTTGGGCACGCTAATGGATGGGCGGTTCACGCATCGGGACGGCATTTGACGGCTGGGGCGTACAACGCCCTTGGCCGTCTCGTGCAAACTCCGGATAGGAGGCCAAAATTGAAACAACTGGTTCGTTGTACAGCTTTTTGGGTGGCTGCAAGTTTTTCAATGGTGACTCATGCTAACGCGGAAGAGGTCGCATTCATTGCCATACTGAGCGTTCCGGCTGAAAACGCACAGGATTTCGATGCTTTGGCCAGAGACATGGTTGAGGCATCTGCCACCGATGACGGGCTTTTAGTTTACGAGTTCGCCCGAGTTGGCGAGACGGTGTACGGCTACGAACGTTATGTGGATGCCGCTGCCCATGCCCGGCACGAAGCGTTGATCGAGCCCTTCATTCCACAGTTGGTTGAGTTGGCGAAGTTCGAGAAGATTGTCACCCTTTCGCAGCTTACGAATGACCATCAGGAACTGTTCCGAAGCATTGGGGCAGAGATTGGCCAACCAATTGCAGCTGCAGCGCAAGGGCCATCCAAATGAATGCGCGATGGCAAAGTAGGTTCAGAAAAAGTCTACAGAAAAATCTAAGCGGTACTCGGGAGAAAATGATGAAATGCCGACTTTGCACTTGTGCTGTCTTCTTCGCTGGGCTGATGAGTGTTCAAGCCAATGAAGCCCAAGCCTGCGATGCCGCTTGTCAGGCTGCGCGAAAGGCCGCGAACCCGCTTGCGGACACAAAAGCGCTGATCACCGACAACACGATCGCCTTCAGAACCGGGACGAATGACGACGACAGCTACAATTTTCAGCTACAGCCCGTCTATTCAGTTCCATTGACGGACGCCACCTTAGTGCTTCGGGGAATTGTGCCGATTCAAGGTGTCCAGCCCGGAGCCGTGTTGCCGCCTGGAATTGTCGACCCCTCGGAAGAAGACGATTTGACCTGGGGTATCGGCGATTCAACTGTGCAGGCATTCTATTCTCCTACGCCGGGAGAAAGCGGAATCGCACTGGGCTACGGCCTGCAAGTTTCCCTGCCAACGCACACGAATGACGCCTTGCAAGGCGCAGGTTGGGGTGCTGGCCCTGCCTTTGTCATGTTTGGGCAAACAGGTGATCTGTCGTGGGGTGGCGTCATTGCCCATATGTGGGGCGAGAACGATTTCAACGTGACCATCCTGCAACCTATTTTGAACTATGGTTTGGGAGAGGGCTGGTACATCGGGTACAATAACGTCGTTTCGTACAATTGGAACTCCGCCAGCAATGATGAAGCTTGGGCGATTCCACTGGGTTTGACCGCTGGTAAGACCTCGATCATCAATGAGGCAAAAGGCACCGCTATGGACGTCAGTGTGGGATACTACACTCTAGAGCGCAAACCTAATGGCGGGCCGGACAGACAACTTAAACTGGGTTTGTCGTTCTTTTTTTGACTGGCATTGGAGGCATGATTCAAGGAACTGCTTTCAGCGGCCGGGAACAGCAAAAACACGAGAGTGAACGATCTCTTGCTTATAGACCTTGGCCGAAAACTTGGCCCCGTCGCTACTTGGAGGAACAACTGGAGCTCTGGAATGACAAGTAACCTGATCGCTCTGACAATTTCAGTTTTTGCGTTCGCGCACATTCACGTCGTTCAGGCAGAGGTTACCCGGGACCCGCAGGAAATTGCTACCCCAACCTCTCCTTCGGGGGCTAAGCGTTTTGACATGTCTGAGCGCATACTTGATTTGGCCATTGCCGAAAGCTCCACAGCGCTGGATGAGTCTATTCAGGAACATGTTGCGGTTAGCTGGCGTGATTTGAAACCAGCGCTAAAGTCTCTGGAGACGCCATTTGCTTCGCTGCCAGATCCGTTGTTGAACGCTATGCGAACGCAAGTTCGTTGGCGAACATCCAGTAGCAGTGAGCGTTCTGATCCTGATCTAATTAAAGAGTATAAGGCGGCCACTGGTGTTCTGTCCGCAAATGATGTCGACGTGGAAAACCTGATGCTAGAGCGTCGAAAAATCATTGCGCAAAACAACGCAATCGGGCGCGGTCCAAATTTGGAAAAACTGGGTACGACAATCAGGCTGCCCGGGTACATAGTGCCACTGACAATCGATGGAGGAATTGTAACCGAATTCCTGTTTGTCCCTGTTGCAGGTTCTTGCGTTCATACACCTTCGCCGCCACCGAACCAAATCATTCATGTTGACTACCCCAAGGGCGTCGAACTTAAATCTATTTTCGATGCATTTTGGATCGAAGGTGAACTTTCAGAGGAACGCAAAGTCAGCCATGTTGCATTCTACGATGGCGCTACAAACGTGGAGTCTACTTACAAACTAAACGCAAGTTTTGTCGAATTATTCTCCCATTGATCCTGAGAGGTTCATTCGTCCAAAGCTTAGGGTGCTAGATCATTACTTTGAGGTTGTGAAAGTGTCGACGCCCCGCTGATCTCGTTGTGACATTGTGGGTTTGCAAGCACCCTGAATGCAGACGGCTACACAATGATGTTTCCTGCTGAATGTTAGTTTGAACAGTTTTCGGCTTCATTAACGGAAGCATAGGGAAGAGAGGGATCCTCTGCTTGCCTCAAGCTCGATGCAAATAATCTATCAAAACAGATGATCTTTATTGCTATACAAAGTGACTTGCAGCCCTTCGTCAGATATCATTTTTGGAACATCCCGCATCAAAACCACTGCGTATTATTGGAATAGGTTGATGGGTGTCGACAACACTTGGTTACGGCATTTTGCCCAAATGCTCGCGCAGCACATGGAAGATGCAAATGAATTTGAGGAAGTCTTAAGAAACTCAGGTTTGACGCGAGCCGACTTGAAAGAGACCACCAGAGAGATTGACCCATTTAAGGAGGGTCAATTTATTCGTTTGGCTTGTGATCAGTTAAGAGACCGAGCCTTCGCTACAATAGCCGGTTTGGCATTTAAAACGCCTCGCGACATAGTTTGGTATATTTCAAAGTATTCACAGAATCTTAGAGAAGCTATTGTAAATGCTTCACTTTACGGTGCTTTGGTTGATGAGAGCATTGAATACAGTCTTGTTGAGTCAGGAAACCACGCTTCGATGAGGATGCAAATTGTTGATGGCGAGCTCAGCAGGTATCATCGACGCACCGAGTTTCTCTTGTTCTCGACAATTTCATTGATGCGCATTGTCACTAATACTCACCTTCACCCTCTAGAAGTTCGGTACAAGCACGCAGTTAAGTCTTCGGCATCCGCAATGAGAAAAGCGGCGGGCTGCACGATTTCCTTTGACGCCGAAGAAAACGAAATCATTCTGTCGCTTGCATCGCTTGATCTCCCAATACCAAGTTATGACCCTGCACTCAGAAACCATCTTACGGACTACGGAAATACCCTTTTGAGAATGCGTACCGCGAGTTCACCAGGGATACGTAGTAAGGTTGAAGCCCAGATATTGAATAAGCTCCCGGGACGAATTGCAAACGCGCAGGAAGTGGCGTCAAACCTTGGGCTAAGCACACGTTCGCTATCGCGACGTCTCAGTGAGGAAGGCCTTAGTTTTCGTGGTATTGTCAAAAATATCAGGTGCGATCTTGCGAAGACGTATCTCAAGGACGGGTTCAGCATCGGAGAAGTTGCATTCTACCTGGATTTTGCCGACCAGCCCGCGTTTTCTACGGCATTCAAGCATTGGACGGGGCTAACGCCGCGCGAATTTCAAAGACAAAATTGAGCGGATGCGATGTCCTGGCTTCGGCCTGGGCTGTTTAACTACACCTGAGATACGTCGCTGATTGATTAGTGCGTCATAGAGGATATTTGGGTGACTACGCAGTTTGAAATCTGTGGCGCCCTCCACAAGACGAGCTCATTTAGCTCACCATTTTCGATAACCATTGCGACAGCGCTTTTGGGGATTTTGGTTTCAAGGATAATCGGAATTTTGGCAGTCGAACCATGACATTTAATTACATAGTCCATTGCTGCATCAAAGTTTGTCGCCCAAGACAAACCAACTTCTTTTCCTAGGCTTTGACCGCGAAAAACTGAGATTTCATTGGGAAGCCGATGCCACTGTTCCGTCGGAACCCAACATGACTTTCGTTTTTCTGCGTCCATCGCGTGCACGAACATGGTGTGATCAATTTTTTCGAACCCACCCCATAAACCCCTCAATAAAGGCCAAAAATCTGCGCTGGAGATTTCATTTTCAAGTAACATTTCAACAACGGCGTCTGCGCGTTGATCGGCTTCATAGTGTCTGTTCAAATGCATGTTGATTACTTCGACGGCACTGACTGCTTCGGTCTGCATGACTGACGCTCCAATTCTATCTCTGTAACTTACCAGGCACCTTGTTTGGCGCGTCATCCAATATTGGTTTGGAGTGTCCATTCACTCATTCGAAATTCAGCCAAAAGTTTTCTTTCTTCGGCCAAAACGAAGTGAGACCGGGCCAACCCCAGTTGCTTCTTTATTTAGACGCAGGAGGTTTCTTGGTTTCTGGATGGCGGTTTAACGGCAGAGTTGCGGACTTACCTTCATTCGCTGGAGAGCGGTTCTGATACCCGCGATGGAGTTACTCTCGCAGATGGGAATGTCCGCTCTGGGTTCTGTGCGAACGTTGAAACTGGTGTCTTGATTGTCACTTTTGCCGTCCAAAGCGGCCATTTTTTCAAACAGCCAGGGAATGCGTAGACATAGCTTGTTAGGTTAACAGTTCCGTCGACGTTCGGTATAGGCCAAATCCTGCTCCCGCAACCAGCGTCGGAATTCCAAAAAAACTCCGTTCGGACCGTAATGCCTTCTAAACAGGCCCGTCGAATCCGGTTTCGGATCCTATTTTTGTTGACCAACGCTTAAAGGTCTCCAACATATCTCAATTGTGAATCCTTTTCGGGGAAGACAATGGCAGAAGGTCCATTTCTTGATCTTCGACACCTCAAGATGATCCGGGCTATAGCGAGTCATGGGCGAGTGACGGATGCGGCAGAAGCGTTGGGGATTACGTCCTCCGCGTTGTCTCATCGCATCAGAGAAGCGGAACGACGGTTGGATCTGGTACTGTTTACGCGCATGCACAAACGTTTGCGCATGACGCCGGCCGCTGAATATCTGGCCGAGATGGCCGATCGTGTGCTTGGTGAAATGGAACGCGCCGAACTTGATGTCCGGCGTATGGATCGCGGCATCGCGCATGTTGTGCGAATTTGCGTGGAAGCTTACAGCTCGTATCATTGGCTGCCCGGCTTCAATACGTATCTTCGGGGTCACTTGCCGGATACTGAATTGCAGGTGACGGCGAATGTCGCGCGTGATCCTGTCCATGCCCTCATGAACCGCGATGTTGATCTGGTTATTGCGTCCGGGGATGCCCGCCCAATCGGGACCTGCCAATTGCCTCTGTTCTCCGATGAACTGCTGTTCGTCGTTGCGCCGGATCATCCCCTTGCAGGAAAGCCGTTTGTCGATGGTGTTGATATCGAAGGGGAAGAGTTCATTACGTATGCACTGACGCCTGAACCGGATCGAGAGTTTGCGCGGCTTTTTCGTCCGTCAGGAAGATATCCACGCTGGACGACGATGGTCGAGCTTCCAGAAGCCATTGTGGAACTTGTCGCCGCCGGACAGGGCAGCAGCGTTTTGGCAGGTTGGGCCGTACGCCCGGCCATCAAGACCGGGCGACTTGTTGGTGCCCGCGTAGGTGAAGAGGGAATCAATCTCACCTGGCAGGCACTAATCCGCTTGGAAGACCAACAAGCTGGACCGATAGTGGAGGTTGCAAAGGCGCTGGCCGATTGGACCGCGCGGAACGATGGGTTTGGCTAAGCCCTCAATTTGCCGTTTTCGGGGTCATAAACGTGGTGATTATGGCGAGCGGCTGTGCGTAAATCTCCGAAAGCCTGTATGTGGCACGCCTCTGACATGGCCAATTCTCCGTGCTCAACGTATCCCAGCGCCAATAGCTTGCCCGTCCGATACCCCATTGAAACAGACGTGAGATAGCCAATGACCTTTCCGTCTTTGATAACCGGATCCGAGGGCATCGGCTCCGGTCCCGGATCGGTGACCTCCAATCCCACAAACTCCCATTCGGCGTCCGTCTGTTCCTGCCGGACAACCGCATCGCGACCTTGGAACGGACCTTTAGACATACTGGCAAACTTCGACAAACCTGCATCGTACAAGGTGTATTCGGTGCCGAAGTCAGCGCCCCAGCCGTGATAACCCTTTTCGATCCGCATCGCGTTCAGCGCATAGGAGCCAAAGTTGCAGATGCCATGTTCTGCCCCGGCCTGCCAGATCGCGGCGTAAAGCGTTACCAGATCGTCTGAAGCGACGTGCAGTTCCCAACCCAGTTCGCCGACGTAGCTGACCCGCAGAGCCGTAACGGGGATGCCCGCAATCTCGATTTCCGCGACGCTCATCCATGGCGCATTCAGATCGGCTGACGTCAGAGGCAGCAGCAAATCGCGGGACCGTGGCCCCATCACCAGCAATGCGCCGTCCCGGTCATAGCCCTGACTCAGAATTGCATTGGCCGAGCCGATGCATTGGGAAATCCAGTCAAAGTCCCGATCCACGGCCAGTGTCGGACCGCAGAGCAGAAACTGGTCTTCGGCCAGTCTCGCGATCGTTGCTTCGGACCAGATGCGGCCCTTTGGTGTCAGCATGTAGGACAGCCGGACCCGGCCAACTGGCGGCAGAGTACCACAAACAAGCCAGTTCAGAACGTCGGCGGCATCCGGCCCTTCCAGCACGTACTTCGTGAACCCGCCGTGATCCAAGATCCCAACAGCATCGCGTACAGTCTCACATTCCAGCCGCACTGCATCCTGCCAGGGTTCGTGCCCAAAACTGAGTTCCCCGGTATCTTTGATGTCTTCCCGTTGGAACCAGAAGGCGCGCTCCCACCCGCCGATCTGTCCCATCACCGCGCCCTGATTCTGCAAGTGGTGACATAGTGGGGTTTGGTTAACGGGCCGCCCGGATGACATGATCCGGTGAGGGTACGGAATGGCATATTGCAATTCGTAATGCTCGGACGCCCGGGCCGCTGCATAATCCTGAGTGGCCCAATTGCCAAAACGACGCGGGTCCCAGGCGGACAAGTCCCATTCGGTCTCTCCTTCCGTCAGCCATTCGGCCATGGCTTTGCCGATCGCGGCAGAGTGTGTGATCCCGATCTGGACGCCTGTCGCATGATAGAAGTTGCGCACGCCGCCCGCCGGTCCAACCAACGGCAGCGCGTCGGGTGCATAGGGGATAGGGCCATTCACAAAGCGCTGCGCGCCTGCCTCGGCCAGTATCGGTACATGGGTGGCGGCGGCTTCGAACACTTCCATCATCCCATCGATATCATCGGCAAAAAGCTGGTGGTCAAAGTCCTCGGGTACGCCATCCCACCAGACCGGCCGTCCCTCATGCGCGTAGGATCCCAACAACAGAGCATTGCGTTCCCGGCGCAGGTAGAACCGAATGTCCGGGTCGCGGATGAGGGGAAAGAGTTCTGTATCCACCTCCAACTGCGGCAAAGCAGTTGTCACCATGTACTGATGTTCGAGCGTGACCACAGGAAGGTGCAAACCCGCCATTGCAGCGATCTTTGCACCGCTTGACCCGGCCGCGTTGATCACCGTTCCGGCAACAAGTACGCCATCGGGCGTATGAACTTCCCATTCCCCATTGGGCCGCTGGCTCAGCCCGGTTACACGGGTAAACCGGCGCACTTCGGCCCCCAGAGCGCGGGCATGTTTGGCAAGCGCCTGCGTCAATTGGCTGGGGTCAATGTCGCCTTCATACGGGTCCAGAATGCCACCAAGAACAGTGTCGTCTGCGTGCCAGTAGGGATGCATCTGCTCGATCTCTGCGGGTGAGAGCATGGACAGTTCGAATCCCGCCGATCGCGAAACACCGCAGAGATGTTGGAACAGTTGCATCCGCTCCGGCGTATGCGCAGGCCAGATTGCCGATGTGTGCCGATAAGTGATCGGTGCCTCCGGGTTTTTTGCCAGTTCCTTGTACAGGGACCACGCATAATTGCCCGCCCGCATCCCAAGCCAGGAGTTCGCGTAGGTCGGAATATTGCCAGCGGCGTGCCAGGTCGACCCGGCGGTCAGTTCGTTCTTTTCGATCAGGACGGTATCTGTGATGCCCGCCTTTGCCAGATGAAACAGGATAGCGGCCCCAACGGCCCCGCCGCCAATGACGACGACCTCAGCATGTGTGCGCATTCAGTATTGCTCCAACAGCTTGCCAAATCCGTTGATCGGATCGGTGATCCCGATGGTGCGCAACGTTTGCCAGTAGACGGCGGCGTTACAGGCGACGATGGGTTTGCCATGGACCTGCTCAAGCTCGGCGATCAACGACACGACCGGCAGCGCGGTTCCGACCTGAAGAATGACATCGCAGTCACACGCGGCGACCTGGGCGAAAACCGCGCGAATATCGCTGAGTGATGTTTCGCAGATCTCAGGCAAGCTTGGTGCTTCGGTGCCTTTGATCGCCACAACTTCGAACCCGGCTGCTTCGGTGTTGGCCCTGACCACAGCGTCCACCTCGGCGTTGAACGGTGTAACTATACCGACCGTCTGGGCGCCCAAGGTTCTCAGGGCTTCGTAATCGGAGCCCGATGCTCCCAACACCGGGACCCCAAGTTGGTTCGACACATCCTGACAGCGCGCTTTCAGCTTTTCCGGACCGCCCGGACCTGCATCCGTGGTCAGTCCAACGGCGATAGCCGCTGGTTTACAATCCATCAGTTTGGCTGCCTCATCCGGCAAGTCATCCGAGATATTGTCCCCGCCCAGACGAAACCGCTGCATCTGATTGGTCACGCCGTCGGGACGCAACAGTTCCAGTTCGGGTTGGACGACGGTGTTCATCGCCGGTGTCATGACGCCGATCACGGCGCGGGGGGCAAGTGTATCGGCCACTTTCAGTCTCCTTTCAGGAACGCATTCAGACCAGTCATGCCGCCGATGTAGATGGCATCGCCGACGATCTTCTCCACCTCGGCGCGATCAGCCGGGGCGCAGTCAAACCAGCTTTCCCAAATCCCCAGCGTCTGGCCGGTATGCGTGATGGGTAAGAACCGGTGCGTTGCGACGTATCCGGAAACCGGCAGGGGGCACTCAAGAATGTCGTAGGTGTAGAAATGCTCGGCGTCCGAGTGCGCCAGCAGGGTTTCACGAAAAATGGAGCCGTCCGGGATGAAAAGACTTCGGATCGTCCCAGTGGCGGTCGGAGCACCATTTTCCAACTCGGCCCGATCCACGCCCGGATTCCATGTTGCAACGCCATCAAATCTGCGAACCGCGGACCAGACATCGTCAATACCGGCCTCAATGATCATGCTGCGAAATACGTGCATCTGGGTTCCTTTCATTGTTCAAGACGAATGGGAAAACGTTCACGAATGCGTGCTTCGGCGTCGGCGCTTAGATGAGAGAGCGACGGGGCTGCCAGAATCTCGGCCACGCGTTGCTGAGCCCGATCCCAGACAGTGGGCCTGCCTGCATCGATCCAATCATCAACGCTTTGGCGGTCTGCCAGCGACGGGTAGTAATAGTCGGACTTCATCCGGTTGAGTGTCTCGGCCTCGCCCAGATAATGCCCATCCTGCATGACCACGCGTTCCACGGCTGCCAGATCCAGTGTAGCGTCCGAAACTTCAATACCTTTGATCGATCGTAGAATGGCACCGCACATGTCATCGTCGATGACCATTGCCTCGGGGCTGGCGACCATGATCGAGCCCAGCATCCCGACGGAAAGGTTGATCATGTCCGCACCTGCGTGACCGGCCAGGACGACTGTATAGCCCTTTTCGTACCCGGCCTGCGCGTCCACCAGTTTGGAATCTGTCATGCCCGCGGAAACCGTGGATGGCAGTCCGACATGTGCCAGCAATTGTGCTGCTGCCGCGTTGGCGATAGCAGCCTCGCCGCCTCCACCGCTCATCGCGCCGGTGCGCAAATCCGAAATGAATGGCATCAGAGCATAGATGCAGGGCGCACCCTGTTGAATTCCATCGACCACGACCAGCCCGGCAAGGCATTCCGCCAGCCCTTGCGCAAGCGCCCCTGCCAAAGTTACGGGACTGGTCGCACCGGCCTGTCCGGCCGAACATATCTGCGGGATCATGCCGGCTTTCACCGCTTTTTCGAGCATTTGGATACCTTCCGCCGCAAAGGTTAGCGGAGGGACGACATGCACAATAACCGCCATGCAAAACGGTCTTTCGCGAAATGCTCCGGGATGTCCAAGCGCCATGTCGAACATCTCGACAATAGGGGCGATGTGTTCTGCGTCACAAAAGCTGATGCCGATCGGTTTGGACGTCGCTTTCATACAGGCAAAGGCCGAGTTGACGTCCAGTTCGTATGGATCCGACAAGTTGCGGGCAACAACGGGGCGCAGTCCGTAATGGATGTTTGGAGACGCGTCCAGAACCCTCATCAGATCGTAAAGGTCCCCCAAATGGCTGTCGCGATATGTATTGTCTGTACCGTCCAAAACCTGTACCGCCGCACCGCCGGTGCCGATGTGCACAGTTCCACCGCCGATCTTCAAATCGCGAGCGGCGAGAAAACCCGGCAAGTTCACATGTCTGGGTGCCTTTGCAAGCGCGCGCATGATCATCTGTTTCGGGAAGCATAGCCTGCCGTCATCGCGCCGCAGCGCACCGCTGGCCAATGCACGGTTGGTGGCTTGCTCTGGCAATCCGGCCATGCCAACGGTTGCCAGGATGTCAAACGCATGGTCCAAGGTCCTGTTGACGTCCTGCACTGACAGGGGGCGAAATTTGCCGCCTGCATAGAATTCCGTGGCACCTGAATGGTCGGTGCCGGATTTCTGCTTTTGCCGCTTTGTCGAACGTCGCGCCATTCTCTCTCCCTTGCGCGGGTATTAGACGCGAAAACCGGGAGTGGGAAAATTCAATTATTCGGGGGAGATGGTGAATTGTTTTCACGCAAGCGCCGGAAATCTCTGCGGTCTTCGCGAATTGCTGGCTAGCGCCAGGCTGTTTTCCATATTCACAGCATAACCAGCTGAACCTAACAAAGCTTGGGTTCTGCCAGAACTCCGCGCCTCAAGTTAGAAAATGATGCAGAGGTGATCACTGACGGTTCAGGTTTCCGAACTTAGCCACACAGTACCAGACCCGTTTCAGCAATTTTGGACCTGCCCCACGATTTTTCCGGGCCAGCCCGATATGCCGGGGCGTCAGGCTATCGTTTTCGAGCAGGGAGGTGACCATATCGGCAGTATTCTGGCCGCGAAACCCAATGCAATCGTTAATAAAATCTGCGCTCAACCGATAACCGGAATGCCATTCAATCGGGCACCTTGGTTTCTGCGCTGTAACCTCGGTTTCGGTATCTCTGTGACTTGGGTCTAACACGGCAGCATCGACATCCTCAGCCAGGACCAGAGGGCCATGAACATAGGCTTCAATGTGGTCGTCCGGTTCGTCCAAAGGCAGATCGTTGCGCGCTGGCAGTGAAATCAAACTCATCCGATCGGCCACACCGAGATTGGTCAGGTCGAAATAGCTGTCAGGATAGCAAAAGGTTGTGCGTGACAGGATCCAAAGCGGGGTGAACCGCCTGTTTCAAACCCCAAATGGTTCAACGCGCCGTATTTGGGTCGCTGTGAGGGTTCGACATTATCGTATGCTGCTCCGAAGATGCGGCTTTCCCAATGTCACCGATCCCCTCCGGAGTGCGCTGCCAGACCGCCATTGCTGTTTCCGGTTCGAACTGTGATCGATAAACGCCTTCACGCGCGAGCGTCTCAATCATCCACTCATTTCTTTGCAACGCGTCCGGATGGAAGTTCAATGTTACGTGACAATATTCCGGAAACGGCGGACCGCTTTAATTGCATCGCACGTGATTAATCGCTGTTTTGGCGCTTGGTGGAAGCATGATGCTCTCGGTTGGATCAGAGGAAGTCTCGATGATTGGATTTTACCTCGCCTGTAGTCCAAAGTTACAAACCCCACAAACTTAGGAATATCAAGTTTGTCCCTGCAGGTGGTTTTAGTCAGGTATAGGGTCTTTGGCGGTAAGGCATCTGCCGATTACAGATTGCTTGGCGCGCGGGCTATCTTGAAAGCAATGGATCGAACCGGTCGGATGGATCACCTCCCCATTTCGCCAGAACAGCCTCGGCCCAGTCACGTTGCGCCGTGGCCCGATCCTCAAGAACCCCGTGAATGCGACACAGAAACAGTTTCGAGTCGTCAAGCCCATAGGCCTGAGCAAACCAGTCCTGCACGGCGCTTTGGGCAAGAGACAGCCTGGCCTGGCGTGTCGGCGCAGGTTCAGCAGGGGGCAGGTACGCTTCGTCATCGGTGATGTCTTCTATCAACGTCGGACGTGCACCGCCGTTGTCTATGGCAAATGTGTTCAGCCACTGCTTGCGCGAAGCGGGTTCAAACCTGCCGGCGTTCTCGACCGGGAAACGAATTGCCTGCCCGGGAAAAAGGTCCTTTTGAACGACGCTGTCCCGGACGACGATCTCTCCGTTCACGAGTACAAACGGTATCCCGGTGGACGGCAGGCCATTGCTGCCATTTGAATACGTCGCTTGTTCCGAAACAGTCTCGGGATCGAAAATCGTGATATCAGCAACCATGCCTTCCTGCATCCGGCCACGCACTTTCATTGCCTGAAGTCCGGTGTCGCCAAGGAATTTGGCGTGATAGTAGCTGAGTTGTGCCAGGGTGAAGATAAGCGGCACTTCGTTTTCGCGCGCCAAACGCAGGACGGTTGCATGTGTTCCGGCGGATCTTGGGTGTCCGGCGTAGTCCTCGTACGGCGAGTCCCACGTTAACGGCTCACCTTTGGAATTGAGGCTCGGCATGCCATCTCCCGACACGGCGAAGCCTGGTATCTTGATCCAGTCCAGCAACCATTGTTCCCGCGGAGGGCTGAAGGCGATCAGGGTGCGACCGGGTTCGTTTGCGGCAAATTCCTCGAACTCTTCTCGGGTCACATAACGGTCGAGCTGCGGGTCGAAGATCGTTTCTTCGTACTTGTAGCCCATATTGTCTTCCCAATTGGCAGGCGCGACGATCGAGGCACCGTAATTCCCCGAACCTGCCGTCCATGGGTAGTAGCTAGACCAGACGTTGTACCCCTTCGCGCGGGCCATCTGCATCTTTTCCTGATTTTCCCACCATCCATAGTCGTTGTCATGGTGGATATGTAGAGGCGCATCCAACACCATCGCGTTCACCAGGAGCTCATTCACGCCGGTTTGCGATTCCGTTGGAGTCGATGCGCTGGGATGAAACCGGTGGTGTGCGGACGTCAAGCGGCCGTATTTTGCCGCGATTTTTTGGGCTTCGAGCATTTCATAGGTTGTGATGCCTTCTCTGGCGTACCCAATTGTTGAGCCAATGCCGATGGCCCCCTGCCGCAAACCTTCATCCAGAATCTGCGTGATCTGGTTCATCTGATCCAGGGTGCTTTTGGTAACGGACCAGCCATCGATGCCGTCCTCAGCTGCTTGCGCACGATGCACGGACAGAGTCAGGGGCATGGAAACGTCGGGGCCTTCAAGAGTCACCCCGTCATGGATACGCATTCGGGCATATTCCTGACCGACGACCGTACCAAAATTGGCTTGCGTTGTGCCCTCTCGCTTTGCGTACCATTCGTCGATGTTCAGGGCGCCAAGTTCAAAATCCATCTGCGTGGTGACGCCATCGCGCAAGTTGACCTTGATACCCCAGGGATCAAGACCGTGTTGTTCAAGATCAATGAAACCCGGCGCAACGACATGCCGGGTCGCATCAATGGTTTCATCACCTTCAATGAGTTCGTTTGTGATTTTGACGATCCATCCGCCTGATATTCCGACATTGGCTATGGCGTCGAAACCTGTCTCGGGGTCCATGACCCGGCCATTGAGGATGACGACATCATAGGATTGCGCATTCAACGCTGTTGCAAACGCCGAGATCGTAAAGGCCAGAAATTCCATCCGCATCGGGGGGTCCTCCGTTTGCGGATACGATATTTGATATTCAAATTCATGCAACCGTGACGGTTTGCAGAAGGTGGCGCTGCCCGGCTCGCACGCCCGCAGGGTGGCGGCGCGCTTTAAGCCTGATAGTCCAGCCTCCAGCCTTCTTCGTACTCTCCCAAAACGCGGGATAATTCCCGCAATGAGGCGAAAAGCCTGGCGTAGACATCTCGTGAGAGCATCGGCTTGTTGTCGTCCAGCACCTGCAACAGATCAACCACGCCCGATGCAAAAGTATCGTATACCTGTTTGTCCGCAGGCGTGGGGTCCAGGGTCCAGATGTTGTGCTGGTTGTAGTACTTTACCGACTGGGGTTCGTCGTCAATCATTTCGCGGCCTCTTATGTTTGAAGCTCACTTGGGAGGGAAGAAAACCCATGCAAGGTCAGTGGCGGGAATTCACATGAGATTGGCGGCTGCGGTAAAAGAATGCCTGGTCTGGAACGAAAGCACAGGCATTTGGGGTACTGATCCATTCCAAGTCCCTGCGCCGGTTTCCGTAAGGCCAAACACCGAAACGGACGCGAAGCCGGACTGTGCAAGCCATTCATGCACAACAACAGAGGCAGGTTGTTTCGTCTGATCGGCCGACGGGTTTTGTCAGAAATTCATAAGGCCAACCCCTGACGCGGGCTGGTCGACGCTATGTCTTTGAGTGCTCGCTCAGCAATACGTCCAGAAACAACTTGGTCACGCGCGTGGGCTCGGGCTGTTTTCTGGTGGCTGCGGCAAATCGGGTGCGATATTGGGTCTCGTCCGGCAGGAGCTTTCGCATCAGCTCGCGGTTTACAAAGTTCTGCGCAAGGTGTTCCGGCAGATAGCCCAGATAACGACCCGACAGAATAAGAATGGCCAGCGCCTGTTCGTTCTGAACCTTGGCGGAACGGCGAAACCCCAGTTGTTGGCCAACAATCAGGTTGGGTGAGTTCACGCTGAGCCCGGCATAGCTGAACCCAAGCAGATCACTCGTCTTCAGCTCGTGATCGGGTGTTCGGTACAAGGGGTGCTCCCGGCCGCAATAAAGAAACATGTCTTCACCATACAGTGGCGCATAATGAAGGCTTGTGGACGGGCGGTGCAACGCAATGATGCCGATGTCGAGCTGGCCGCTGATGACCATGGTCTCGATGACGTTTGGCGGCTCCAGCGACAATTCGATCTGAACCGATGGTGCGGCTTCGTTAAACCGATGAATGGCCCGTGCAAGGCGAGATTCCGGGTTCGACGCACATTGGTCGAACAACGAGATACGAATCGTTCCCCCCAGCTGTTCCTTGATTTCGCTCACCTCATTTCGGAACTGCGAAACGGACACCAGCAGGTGGTCAGCCGCCTGTAGGACCTTTGCTCCGTCCTCGGTCAGAGCAAACCCCGCAGGCCCCCGATTGCAGAGTTTCAGGCCCAGCCGCAGTTCCAGATCGGTAATGTGTTTTGAAATTGTCGATTTACCGATGTTCAGTTCAACTTCGGCTGCAGATAAACCGCCGCTTTCGACAACTGTTTTGAAAACCCTCAGCAATCGGATGTCGCTGTCGCCGATGCGTGATGCAACCATTTTCCCACCAGTGCATAAGGTTCGATATATGTGAAACCTATCGCGCAAAGAATAGCAACATAGAAACACCTTTCACAAGCTACTCTTTTGGGGCCGAGGCAGAATCGGACCGTTCATCTCTCCCCAGAGCGGCGCGCACCTCGAAACCTGATAAAACTGGGAGGACATCCATGTCATTCATCAAAAAGCTTGGCACCATGACTGCTGCCGTATCCGTGGCGGCCCTGATGGTTGCAGGCGCAGCCAACGCGAAGGACTTCAAAATCGCGGTTGGCGACAGTGCGGGCAGCGCACAGGAAGCCCTGGGGTTGGCTTTCGTCAAAGCGCTTGAAGAGAAATCTGGCGGAGCGCACACTGCGACGCTGTTCCTGAACGGCCAGCTGGGATCCGAGCAGGACACCGTCAACGAGGCCGCGATCGGCACGCTGGACATGTCGCTGCTGGCGATCAACAACATCACGCCGTTCTCGCCTTCGGTTGGTGTATTCACTCTGCCTTATGTGATCCTGTCGCTGGAAGATGCTGAAAAGCTGACCCAGGGCCCGATCGGTCAGGAACTGGTGGAAAACACCATCCGTGACGCAGGTGTGCGCATCATCGGCTGGACCTACACAGGTTTCCGTCGCCTGACCAACTCGAAAAAACCTGTCAGCTCTGTTGCTGATCTGCAGGACCTGATCATCCGCGTTCCCAAGAACGAGATCATGATCGAAACCTACAAGGCATGGGGCATCAACCCGACTCCGATGGCCTGGTCGGAAACCTTCACCGGTCTGCAGACCAAAGTTGTCGACGGTCAGGACAACCCTTACCTGACGATCAACGCAATGAAGTTCTACGAGGTCCAGAACCACGTGACCAACCTGCGTTATATTTTCTCGATCGAACCGCTGATCGTGTCGGAATCCGTATTCCAGGGTCTGTCGGAAGAAGACCAAAAGATCATCCTGGAAGCCGGTCAGGAAGCGACCCTCGCATCGGCTCAGTTCCTGCGTGACTCTGAAGCTGCGATCAAGGAAGAGCTGACCGCCAAAGGCATGGAAATCATCGATCCTGAGAACGATGAAGCCGAATTCATCGAACTGGCAACCGGTGCCGTATGGCCGCAGTTCTATGAGTCCATCGGCGGTGTCGAGAAGCTGAACACAGTTCTCGAAGCCATTGGTCGCGAGCCGGTCCAGCAATAATCGCCGCAGAGCGATAAAGGAAAAGAGCGCTTCGGCGCTCTTTTCATCTCAGGGAGGAGGGAATTCCGATGTTCTGGAGATTTCTGGACAATATAGAAAGTGTCATCTGCCGGGTCCTATTATCCGGCTTCGTCTGTTTGCTGTTCGCACAAATCGTCGCGCGTGAAGTTTTTGGCTTTTCGATCAGCTGGATCGAGGAACTCTCGGTCTACATGTTCGTCTGGTTCGTATATTTCGGCGCCAGCTACGCCGCCCTGAAGGGGGCGCATAACCGGGTGACATTCCAGTTCAAGTTCCTGCCCGACCGCTACATCAAGTATATCGAGGCGTTCGCCGATCTCTTCTGGCTCTTTTTCAACGTCTACTTCCTGTATCTTGCGACAGACTTCGTCTTCAACAAGATGAACAAGTTCTGGAAATCCCAGACCCTGGGGATCGAGATGAAGTACGTCTACATGGTGCTGCCCATCGCCTTTGCGCTGATGACCTTCCGCATCATTCAGGTGAACTACCGCCGCCTGATCAAGGGTGAAGACATCCATGATCCTGATCAGATCGACCTTGATGAAATCAAAGCTGCCACCGAAGCAGCCAAGCACGACTGAGGCAGGGAGGAAAAACCATGGAATCCGAAATCGTCACAATCCTGTTTGGATCGTTTCTTCTGCTGCTGCTCATAGGCGCACCGATCACGGTTGCTCTGGGCGTGGCTTCGCTGTTCTCGTTCCTGTATCTGGGCGATAACCCAATTAAATTCGTGCAGATCGCCTTTACGTCCGTGGGGTCTTTCCCGCTGATGGCGCTTCCTGCATTTATTCTGGCCGGGGCTCTTATGGAGGCCGCCGGTATCTCAAAACGCCTGATCAATGTCGCTGAAAGTCTGGCCGGTCCATTCACCGGCGGTATTTCGGCTGCAACGGTTATGGCCTGTCTTTTCTTCGGTGCCATTTCGGGCTCGGGCCCGGCGACAACCGCGGCCGTGGGGATGCTGATGATCCCAGCGATGATCGACCGCGGCTATGAGCGCGGCTATGCCTCTGCGATTACCGCTTCTTCCGGCGGCCTCGGGATTATTATTCCTCCCTCCATCCCGATGGTGATCTTCGGCATTGCCGCGCTCGGTATGGCACCGCCTGTAGAAGCGGTCGAGAAATTCGGGACCTTCCAGTCGGTTTCGATCTCGAAACTGTTCATCGCGGGCTTTGTACCAGCCTTCCTGATTGCCACCAGCTTGCTGATCCTGAACTTCTTCATGTCGAAAAAGCGGGGCTACAAAGGCGTGGCCGAAGGCTGGTCGCTGCGCCATGTGGGCTGTGAGATGTATCGCGGGTTCTGGTCGCTGATGGCGCCGCTGGTGATCCTGGGCGGTATCTATACCGGTTTCTTCACTCCGACCGAGGCTGCAATCGTCGCGATCTTCTACACGCTGGTCGTGGGTGTCTTCATCTATCGCGAACTGACATGGCAGTCGCTGTTCCAGTCGCTTGAAGCCACCACATGGCTGACGGGCCGGGTTCTGTTGATCCTGTTCACCGCGACTGTGTTCGGCCGTCTGCTGGTGGAAAACCAGATCCCAGCGATCATCGCTGACTCGATGCTCAGCTTTACCGACAACCTCTATGTGATCTGGGCGCTGATCATCTTCTTCCTGCTGTTCGTCGGCATGTTCATGGAGACGCTGGCCACCATCCTGATCCTGGTTCCGGTGATGCTGCCGGTGGCCTATTCGGTGGGCATCGACCCGATCCACTTTGGTGTGGTGATGGTCTGTACGCTGGGTATCGGCTTCCAGACGCCGCCGCTGGGTGAGAACCTGTTCATCGCATCGGGCATCTCAAACATAACCATCGAGCAGATCTCGCTGCGTGCACTGCCCTTCGCAGCGGCCAATACAATCGCGATCTTCATAATCGCGTTCTTCCCTGAGCTGTCGCTATGGCTGCCAAGGTTGTTAGGCTACTGACCTGAAAGGATGACGATATGAAACAAATGGTGACAAATATCCTGTTCGCTACCGATCTGTCGGAAAACTCGGGTCACGCCATGCGCAATGCGGCAAGCATCGCGATGGCGACGGGGGCAGAAATTCACGTCCTTCATGTGAACGAACCCCTGTCCGAGGACGCCAAGATCACGATGGACATGTTCATCCTGAACGAGGAGACGCGCAAAACCGCATCCAAGCGCCGCCACGAAATGGTGCGTAAGGTTCTGGCCGAGCGGCAAGCCAAGTTCTGGGCGCAGTTCGAAGGTGAAGATGCGAAGATCCGTGATCAGGTGACTTCGATCGAAGTCACCGACGGGCACCCGGCCGAGGTGATTCTGAGGCGCTCGGTCGAGATGGGCTGCGACTTGATCGTATTGGGCGCCCATGACCACGGCTTTTCGCACACTTTCCTCGGCACCGTGGCCAAACGCGTTCTGCGCCGGTCAAAAATCCCAACGCTGATCGTGCCGAACCCGGACAACGTCTAAAACCCTCTTGGGCCGCTGCACGACATTGTGTGGCGGCCCATTTCGTTTCATGGCGCTCAATGACAATGTAGACACGTGTTCCCTGTCTCGGACGCCGCCCCCATCCCGCATTTGAGTGCAGACCTTGATCGCGATGTCTGCAAGCTGACCAAACCCAGCCAGGGTCCAACGCGCCGAGGGGCGCGTTAACGGACCTTAATCTTACGGTTTCCTCTCCTTAAGAACCGGTTCCTTTATTTGAGTTGTGACTGAAACCGCAATTCAAATTCAGGAGGAGAAGACAATGCAAGCCACACAGACCGTTAAACCAAACCGCAATGTATTTGCCACCATGTTTGCAGATTATGCGGAAGCAAGAACCGAGCAATTCCGCCGCAATATCTTCGCAAAAACCGTGCGCGAGCTCGAAGGGTTGAGCGACTCTCAGTTGAGCGACATCGGCATCCCTCGGGATGAAATCAAGCAGCGTGCCTATCAGAGCGTTTATCACGGTGCCCCTTATCGGCAGTGATGATTTGCCTGCGAAAGGCAGCCGTGTAACTCTTTCAGGAGGTAACAAGTAATGTTTGATGTCATCCCCCCCAGCAAGCAACCGATGCCTTCGGAAAGCGCGCTGCTTCTGTTCGATCGGGCCATGCAAATACGTGCGATCAGCGCCGATATCGTTCGCGCCGCACAGTATCTGAACGGCTTTTCCGATCAGGATTTGTCAGAGCTGGGCATAAACCGCAGCGACATCGAGGATACGATACGCCGGTATATCTGAAGGTCGGGCGCGGGCCAATTCAGACAGAGCCAAAATGAAATCTGTAACGAGCTAGCCATTCCACGAAACCTGGGATGGCTTTCCTGTTGTCTGGGGTGCGCTGCACTGGCCTATCCCGAGGCGGTATTTCTATAGCGAACAACAATACCTGGTTTTTTGTTTCTTGGTGTCGCCATTGGCAGGACGCTCCGCAGACTTGGCGCATTCCACCTTTAACTGACGACACCGCCCCGGCCGTGAATGGGACGGTGTCAACGTTTCAATTCAATTGATCCACCACCTGCAGGTGCTGGGCCAGCTTGTCGATTTCAGCCATCCAATCCTTGACGAGTTTCGGATCGCTAGGTGCGGCATGGACGCCGACGGGGATCGCGCGGTTCAAAACTGCTTCGACGGCCAGCGAGACCGGGATCGAGACCAGGCGTGCCATGGCTGTGCCGCGCGCGTCGCCCCACGCATCCATCACATAGGTCTTGTGCCAGACCGGGATGCCGTCTTTTTCCGCCTTCAGTCCGACGCAAAGAACCACGCGGTCCGGTTCACCCTCGTCATAGGCGTTTTCGTCCCAGAACTTATCTGACATCTCTTTCAGGCGGGCATCGCCTTCTGGACCGGAAAGGGTTTCGATCTCGGCAAACACATCCGACCACGCATCGGCCCAGCCATTCAGGCGCAGGGTGCCGCGAACGAATTCCTTGACGGTCCAGTGATCCTCGAACTGGTACTCCTTCATGAACGGCAGAGAGTCGCGGTTCGGGTAGACCTCAAAGCTTTCCGGTGTCGGCAGGGGTGCGATATAGCTGCTGATCGCATCCCACGGACGGGCAACATCCAGAGGGGCATAGTCGCGGATCGACTTCGACGGCGAGCGCAGTGCCTTGAGGACGCCCAGCGGCGACCAACTGAACTTGTACCGGAACGGGTTAGGGTTCTTTGGAATGCCGCCGCAATACGATATGAAGCTCAGGTGATTTTGCGGGTCGAACGCGTCTGACGCGCGGTAGTCTGCGACAAGGGCGTGCGCCATCAGGTGGTCGATCCCCGGGTCCAGCCCAACTTCGTTGACCAGCGCCACGCCGGCTTCGCGCGCTTTGTCGTCCAGCGCGCGCATTTCGGGCGCGATGTAAGAGGATGAGACGAAATTGGCCTCTTTCGAAATCGCCAGCTCGGCCAGAGGCACATGCCAATCGCCCGGCAGCATCGAGACGATCACGTCGCCCTTTTCCAGCACCGCACCCAGCGCGTTGATGTCGAAAGCGCGGATGTCGTCGGTCAGGTCTCCGACTTCTACCCTGGCCTTGTCGACGGTCCGGTTCCAGACGGTGACTTTATGCCCATTTTCGATCAGGCGACGCAGGCCGGGGACGGCCGACAGGCCGGTGCCACACCAGTGAATCGTCATCGTTCAGATCCCTTCGATATGAGTGTTGTAGGTCGCGGCCGCCCGGCCCCAGACTCCGCTGTTCAGGTCGGTCAGGGTCAGCAAGGTGGGCAGAAGTTGTTCCGCATAGTCTTCCGAGCTTTCGACCGGAAGCATTGACGGCAGGTTGTCGATCGCCATGACGTCCATCACCGGGTCGGTCGCCACGCGCAGGGCGGGGGCGTCCCACGTGGTGGCGCGGTCGTAAACTGGCACCGGGTTGTAATCGCTGTCCGGGTCGCAGGCGACATCGCCGATGGCCGTCAGGTCGCGCGGGGCGGCTAATGCTTCGCGCGGCACAAAGACCGGCGTGCCGGGACGGGCGAAGATGCAATTCAGGAACAGGTCGTGTTCCAGGATTTCGGGGAAAGGTCCGCCACTGGCGGTTTCGGCCATGTCCCATTTGGTGACTGCGACGCCCATTGCTTCGCACAGATCGGCAGCTCCTGTGCCAACACGGCCCAAAGCGCCGATCACGATGGCGCGGGGGCGATCCGCTCCAGTGGCGTCCAGTTCGGCCAGCAATTCCGCGTTCAGCGCGTCTTTGCCGGGGTAAACGCCAACGGGCGGACATTCTTCACCCCGTTGTTGCGCGGCCCATGTTTTCAATGTCACCGCTGCGCCGGCGTAACCCGCCCAATACCCAAAGGCCGCGACGCGGCGGCCATTCTCTTCGACGAGATATTCCAAGTCATAGAGGGTACCGCCACCCGCCTTGAACCGCTCCAAAAGGGCGCGACCGGAGTGTTGTCCCTTATAGGCGTGGCCGAACATGATGTGGCGGTGGGGTAGGGACGTGCCGTCTTCGGGCAGTTCCTTCAGGCCGAAGATGATCGCATCCTGCGGGGCCTCGGGCCAGGAATTCTCGGGCGCGATCTCACACCCGGCAGCCTTGTAGCCATCGATTGGGATGGCGCGAACATGGCTTTCCTCGACCGTTACACGAATGCCTGCTGCAATCAGAGCCGCGGCCCCGTCGGGCGTCAGTCCAACCCGTTCTTCGTTCGGGCGCTGTTCTGCCCGGACCCAGAGATGTGTCATGCGTCGTCCTTTAATCAGAGCATACCGGCGGCGCGGACCGCCATAATCGAGGCGCGTGCCTCCATCGCCTCGCGGAAAGCGAGAATTTTAGGAAAGGCCGAGACGTCCACGCCGTCGCCTTCCAGCCAGCTGCACACGACGTACAGATACGCATCTGCCAGCGAAACAGTGTCGCCCAGCACAAAAGACCCACGCAGACCGTTTGACACGATGTATTCGCAGGATGTCGTCATAGTCTGGGCGACCTTGCCGGCCATGTCTTTCCAGCTGGCTTCTTTGTCGGCCCAACGATGACCCCGCAATTTATGTGCGTGGTTCACGTGCATGGTCGAGGCCAGATAGTACATAACTTCGCGCATCCGGGCTGCCATGACCGGGTCCTCTGGCACCAGACCAGCTTCGGGCGCAATCGCGGCGACATATTCCAGCAATGCTCCGGTTTCGGTCAGGATACCGCCGTCAACCACCAAAGCCGGCACACGGCCTTTGGGGTTGATCTGCTTGTATGCCGGTTTCGTCTGCTCCCCTTCGGCGAAATCCAGGCGAACCGGCTCATACTCAAGGCCAGCTTCTTCCAAAGCGATAGCAACAGCGACCGAAATGGTACGAGGGGCGTAGTAAAGCTGCATCAATGGTCCTCCGTACTTGGGTTACAGATGCGTTTGCGCAAACTGCCGGTCGGGCGCTTCCAGATGCGGGACGGCATTGAACAGGACCGGGCTAAGCTGCGCGCCAATCGGGTGCAGACGATGCATTGAGGTATTCATGATGGCAAGAGCGACCCGCGCCATCGCCGGTATGTCCAGTCCCATCGCCTGCCGCACGACCATCGAAATCAAACCGCCCGAGGTCACAACAATGGCTGGGCCTCCATCTGTTCCGATTTCGCGCAGCGCGTCCGAAACACGGGTTTCGAATTCCTCGAATGTCTCTGGCGTATCCTCGATCTCGCCCCGAGCCCAGGCTGCGAACGTGCGGGGCAGATGTTCGACAAATCCTTCACGGTCTGTTGGCACTGCAACGCCGTGCTGCTCTTCGTACAGCTTTGCAATATTAAAGTATTCGATCTCGTTGAGGCGGGGGTCACGGGTCGGTTCGGGCAGGCCCATGCTTGCTGCCGTTTCCACATGCCGGGAAAGGGTGCCGCAATAGATCCGAGGGTAAAACGCCTGCGTGTTCTGAAGATGTGCGCCCAGCCAACGCGCCTGCTGATGGCCCAGTTCGCTGAGTTTGTCGTAGTTTGCTTCGTCGCGCGCAGCGGTGTTTGCCTGCCCGTGACGCACCAGTGTTATATGTGCCATGGCGTCCCCTCTTGCGCGAAGTCTTAGGGCAGGTTCGGGTCAGGGACCAGAGCGGTTCGGCAGGACTCTGACAAAAATCAGTTTCTTGGCTGGGATGTGTCGGTACGCCGCAGAATATCGCGCATGGATCAGTGTGCTGAGCGTTGCCTAACGGAAAAAAGTTTCCTATAGGATACATGGTCGCCGTATGCGGCCGTATACACTTTTTTGCGACGCCAGCTTTGAGGGCCGATTGATGGCTAACGGTTCAATCCTGTTGACTTGCTGCACAGTCCTAGGAACCTTGGTGTCAATCTACGGCAGCACAGGGCTTACGCCGCGATTGACGCGGCGATTTTATCTAAGTCTTAAGAAAGGTCTCTGCCATGTCTGACGCATTGAAACGCACGCCCCTTTACGACTTACACGTTGAGTTGGGAGGTAAGTTGGTTGATTTTGCTGGGTGGGAGATGCCTGTTCAGTATCCGTTGGGGATTATGGGAGA
>NZ_JBQFRP010000022.1:0-28185 GCF_056537465.1 Ruegeria sp. CE8 | reverse complement strand
AGTTTGGCCATCTGCTCAGCAGTCAGCCAGAAAAGGTCGCTCATATCACCGCTCCGGTTTTCGAGCCGTGAATCACGCAGCGCTTTGAAAATCAATGCATCCTGACCCTAGTGACGCGGAGCTCGCCGAAGACGTTGAAAAGCAGTTCAAACTGATTGGGGCTGCTTATGCCACAGGAAACGCGATTAAGATTGATAGGGCCATAAATCGAATTGCAACCATTCGGCGTCTGAAAAGGCTGGGTTTTTATGAGCCAGGAGACCCGAATGATGAAGACCGAGATGGTTGACGACACAACCAGAGATCGCTTCACATAACACCCATTCAGTGATGTTCCCGGTTTTTTAAGGCGGTGCTGAGCAACCCTTGGTTGCAGCAGCTTGGCGTTTTCATCCCTGCTCATACGGCTGCCTGATGCAGCGGGGTTAAGATGTTGAATAATGAACTTACGAAATTCATCTGGTAAGCACAGAAATTAAACTTGCCTATCAGGCCCCGCGTCGCTGATCCAGGTGATGGTGATAGGCAGCAACAACAGCGAGCTACATAGCCTCCAGCGTATGTGAGAGACCGTTTCGGATGTGATCTTCCAACAGCTTCTTTGCGGTGCTCGCGTCTCTGGCCAATGCGGCATCGAACATACCCTTGTGCTCCCTTACGGCCTCTTCGCCGCGATAGGTCAGCACGAGCATCTGATACCGCAGATACTTGTCATAGATGATCGAGTGCAGAGACAAAAGGTTCTTGGAGTTGCAGGCTGCGATCATTGCTTGGTGAAACTCCCAATCATATCGTTTCCAGGTTTCTTTCTCGGACTCGTCGCCCTTAAGAAGCTGCTGTTCCATCAGGTGCAGTTTGTGGTGTGCGGCAACGAGATTGCCTTCCCAGTCCGTGTCGCCGTTCGCGATGGACAACTCCAATGCGTGGCATTCCAACAGGACGCGCAGCTCTGAAATCTCGGTCAGGTCTTCTCGTGAAACCGGCGTAACCAGGAAACCCCGTTGCTCAGGAGCTTCGACAAATCCATCGCTGGCGAGCCTGTTCAGCGTTTCACGAAGTGTCGAAAGGCTTGCCGAGTAGCGTTCCTTCAAGGCGTCCAGCTTCAGTTTGGAGCCGGGTTGCAGCTCCCCGAAGATGATATCCCGCTTGATGCGCTGATAGGTGCTTGCACCTATCGTAGACGGCTGTTTCGCCATGCGTTTCACCCGATATTATCAGTTTCCTCGTTCAATTAGCATTTTTCAGAGACATCAGCAATCCAAACTGATGTATGGTAAAAATAAAAATATCATACATTATTGCGGAATCGCGAAAACCCCAATACGGTCGTGGCCAAGTTGGGCAAAGCAGCCCGATCGCAATCATCGGTTTCGGGATTTTCCGGACCCTCCGGAAGGAAGCAAAGTGTCTAAGAACTTTCGCATTGCCATTGTCGGCATTGGCCTTGTTGGACGCCGCCACGCAGACGCTATACGAGCGTTGCGCCATGTTGATCTCGTCGCGGTGGTCGACCCCAGCGATGAAGGTCGTGCTTACGCCGTTGAGCATGGGGTCACATGTTACGAAACCCTCGAGGAAATGTTTGCAAATCAGACGCCGGACGGAGCTGTTCTTGCGACCCCGACCACGCTTCATGTTGAACAAGGCCTCACGTGTGTTCGACATGGTTGTCCCCTTCTTGTCGAAAAACCGATCGCCGTGGAAGCCACCGCTGCACTTGAGCTTGTTCAGGCAGCGGAGAAGGCCAATGTGCCACTGATGGTCGGACATCATCGTCGGCACAATCCTCTGATCCGGTCGGCTAAGGAAGCCATTGTCGGTGGGAAGATTGGCGATGTGCGCGCTGTCCATGCGAATTGCTGGTTCTATAAGCCAGACGAGTATTTTGATGCTGCGCCCTGGCGAAAGAATCCAGGTGCAGGGCCCATCTCAGTCAATCTGGTCCACGACGTCGATCTTCTGCGGTATTTGGCCGGAGAAGTCGTGACCGTTCAGGCTCAGTCGGCTGCATCGCAGCGGGGCTACGACAACGAAGATGTTGCCGGTGCTCTGTTGACGTTCGAAAGCGGAGCGATAGGGACCATAAGTGTGTCCGACAGCATCGTTGCTCCATGGAGCTGGGAGATGACGTCTCAGGAATATCCAATCTATCCTTCAACCACTGAGAGTAGCTACATGATAGGTGGCTCTCATGGTTCGTTGTCCGTTCCCGATCTTCGATTGTGGAGTTACCAGAGTGAGCAAAGGGACTGGTGGACGCCAATCTCATCAACCGCGCTGAAGAAGGGTGCGTCTGACCCTCTGGTTAATCAGCTTAGGCACTTTGTTGAAGTAGCTCGGCACGAAGCAGATCCGATTGTGTCTGGATGGGAAGGTTTTAGAACGCTTCAAGTTATTGAAGCTATTCAGAATTCTTGCAGAACTGGCGAGACTGTCAGGATAAGAACCCTTCAGGAAATGCAGCAACAGAGATTGCAGGTAATGAAAAATATCTGATATTTTGTAAAACATCTTGCAAAATGTCCAAAATAGGTCAAAACTCTGAATCGCAAAAAAGAAGCATCATGATGTCTCAGGGAGGAGCAAAGTGATTACCAAACTTACCCGCCGGGCTGCTGTATCAGCCCTGGTCGCAACCGGTGTTCTGTTTAGCGCAACAAGTGGTGCGCTGGCGGAAGAGAAAGTGCAACTTCGCCTCGCAACATCAGGATCGGAGACCGATCAGCGCTCGGTCGCAATGGCCGAGGTTTTCGCACCCATGGTCGCTGAATTTGCGACGTATGAGCCCAGCTATAACGGCACAATCTTCGCCCAAGGTACGGAGTTGGACGCCATCAGCCGCGGCAACTTGGAAATGTCGATCACCTCGGCGCAGGAACTGGCACAGTTCTTCCCCGAGTTTTCGATCTTTACCGCAGGCTATGTCCATCAGGACGCCGCGCATCAGGTGGCTGTCTTCAACGATCCCTTGATGGATGCCTTCAAGCAAAAGGCCGAAGAAGAACTGGGCGTCAAACTGCTGTCGGTCATGTATTTGGGCCGTCGTCAGGTGAACCTGCGCCAACCCAAGGATGAACTGACCGTCAGCACTCCGGCTGATCTGGAGGGTGTGAACCTGCGGATGCCGGGCACAGATGCGTGGCAGTTCCTTGGCAAAGCGCTGGGTGCTGCCCCGACACCAATGGCGTTCTCAGAGGTTTACACAGCTCTGTCGACCGGTGCCGTTGACGGTCAGGACAACCCGTTGCCGACTGTGGTTGACGCCAAATTCTACGAAGTGACCAATCAGATCATCCTGACATCGCACTTGGTCGATTTGAACTATATCGCCATCGGCAAAGAGGTTTGGGACGGGCTGACACCAGAACAGCAAGCCAAGGTCCAGGAAGCGGCAGACGCAGCGGCGGAATCTGGTCGTCAGAAGCAGCTTCAGAAAGAAGAAGATCTGGTCAGCTTCCTCAAGGAGCAGGGCATGGAGGTTTACGAGCCCGACCTCGCGGCGTTCCGCGATCAGGTACAGTCGATGTATCTGGACAGCGAGTTCGCCGGATCATGGCCGGACGGCGTTCTGGAGCAGATCAACGCTCTGGGCAACTAAGGTCGTCTGAAGAAGGGAGGGAGAACCACGATGAAAGGCTTCAAAAAGGGGTTCTCCCGACTGACCGAAGCGATTGCCGGCGGGATGCTGGCGGCAATCTTCCTGATCTTCCTTCTCCAAATTCTTCTGCGGTACTTCTTTACCCCCGCTGGCTGGACGCTTGAACTCATCGGCATCCTCTGGGTCTGGGTGATCTTTTTTAGCTGCGCCTTCATCGTGCGCGAGAGGGATCACGTGAAGTTCGACATCATCTACCTTTCGGTGCCGATGCGCGTGCGGCAGGTCTTTGCGATGCTGGCGGCCGCGGCGATTGTGGTCGGGATGCTCTACAGTTTCCTGCCGACGTGGGACTACATCGACTGGATGAAAATCCGCAAAACCTCGACTGTGCGCAATCCGTTCTCGGGTGAGAAGATACCGCTGCGCTCAGTATTCTCGATTTACGCGGTTTTTATGCTGGTCGTGGCTGCGCGGTATGCTTGGCTGTTCTTCGACGTCATGCGCAATGGCCCACCAAAGACAGAGTTGGAACTGGTCGTTGGGTACAACGTCGTTGACGATCATCCCCGTGTCGACGTCGAAGAGGACGAGGAAGTTAAGAAATGAGTTTTGAACTTCTTTCCTGCCTGCTCGCTCTCTTTTTTCTGGCAGGCATCGGGACACCTATCGGCTATTCCATCCTCTTGGCCTCATTAGTGTACCTTGGCACGGCCGGATTGGACGTCGCCCTCGCGGGCGAGAAGATCCTGCAAGGCTTTTACAAAAGCACGATTCTGCTTGCCGTGCCTTTGTTCATCGTTGCCGCGAATATCATGAACGCGGGGTCGATCACCGACCGCCTGCTGAACTTCTGCGTCGCTGCGGTCGGGCGGTTCAAGGGCGGCCTCGGGCACGTAAACGTGGTAGCGTCCCTGATCTTCTCGGGTATGTCCGGCTCGGCTGTCGCGGATGCCGCGGGGATCGGTAAGATCATCATTGAGATGATGACCAAGGATGGCCGCTACAGCCGAGGCTACGCAGCTGCAATTACCGCAGCGTCGGCAACGATCGGCCCGATCATTCCGCCTTCGATTCCGATGGTTTTGTACGCGCTCGTTTCCAAGGCCTCTATCGGGTCGCTGTTCCTGGCCGGTATTCTGCCGGGCCTGATCATGGGCGTCGTCCTCATGGCGATGAACTACTATCTGGCCGGCAAGCGGAACTTTGCATTGGAAGAACCTGTTCCGCTGCGCGAGTTACCTGCTAAAACCGCCAACGCGTTCCCGGCGCTGCTGATGCCGGCGATCCTGCTGTACGGTATATATGGAGGCGTTACTACTCCGACCGAGGCTGCAGCCGTGGCTGCATTCTACGCTCTGCTATTGGCAGCGTTGTTCTACCGCGCGCTGACCTTCCGTGGCCTTTATCAAGTGTTCGTCGACAGCGCACGCTCTTCCGCAGCCGTCGGGGTGGTCATTGGGGGCGCGTTCATTCTGAACTTCATCGTCATTCAGGAACAGATCCCGCAATCGATCTCAGCCTTGCTGGAGGGTTCAGATGTCAGCCCGATTGTGTTCCTGATCCTCGTAAACCTGCTGATCCTCGCGCTGGGATGCGTATTAGACGCAACAACGATCATCCTGGTGATCGTGCCCCTGTTCATCCCGACCTGCGAAGCGCTTGGGATTGATCTGGTGCATTTCGGAGTACTGGTCGTCGTAAACTCGATGATCGGCCTGATCACGCCGCCCTACGGCATTCTGCTCTTCGTTATCAACGCCGTGACGGACATTCCGCTGCGCGAAATCATCTCGGAAATCTGGGCTTTCCTCGCGGTTCTCATCTTCGCCTTGGTGATCATGATGCTGATGCCGGATCTGGTCCTGTGGTTGCCGCGTATGTTTGGATATCAGGGATAATGTGCCTCTCGGTTTCGACAACGTCGATCCCCGGTGATCTGGCCGAAAAACTGAGTGCTATCGCCGACGCGGGATTCGGAGGTGTCGAATTACACGAACCGGACTTGACCGCTTTTGACGGGCCGCCATCGCAAATTCGGAAACGTGCTTCAGCTCTCGGCCTGAAGATTTGCCTGCTGCAACCTTTCCATAACCTTGAAGGCCAGTCTGGCAGCGGACGGGAGCGCGCCTTTGATCGGCTGAAGCGCAAACTCGACCTGATGAGTGAGTTGGGAACGGAATTGCTGCTAATCGGGTCTGCTTTCGAGGTCGATGCCGCTGCGACCGAAGAACAGGTAATCGCAGATCTTGGCGAGGCGGCCCAAATCGCTAAAAAAATGGGGATGCGTCTGGCCTATATGGGCTTGCCATGGTCGGATCTTATTCACTCGGATGAACAGGCGTTAGGCGTCGTTGATGCTGTCGACAGCCCTCATCTGGGGTTGGCTTTGAATTCTTTCTTCTCGCTTGCCGACGGGTCCAAACCAGCCCGCCTTCGGGACATTCCCGGAGAGCGGCTGTTCCATGTGCAACTGTCCGATGCACCCCGGCTTGAGATGGATATACGTCGGCTCAAGCGGCACTTTGGGCTTCTGCCGGGGCTTGGGTCGCTGAACCTTGCGGGCTTTGTGCGCGTGCTTGCCCGCGCCGGATACAAAGGGCCTTGGTCGGTTGCACGCGTCAACGAAGCAGCTCCTCAACCCGGTGGCCGAACACTGGCCCGAGACAGCTACAGGTCGCTGGTGAACCTCTTGGATGAGGTTTGCCGGACCGAGCCGGGAACCGATTTCGGCATCCCGGACCTGCCGGAACGCGTCTATGCGTCAGGCTTCGAATTCGTCGAATTTACAGCCGACGAAACAAGCGGTGCGCAGCTGGCAGATATGCTGTCAGCAATGTGTTTTCGAATGGAGCGAAAACATGTATCCAAGTCCGTCGAGCTGTGGCGGCAGGGCGCGATAAACATCGTCGTGAATACCGAAAAGGAAGGATTTGCCCATTCGGCGTTCCTGGGTCACGGCCCCTCCGTTTGTGATATGGGGTTGCGTGTCAAAGATGCGGATCAGACGGTTCAGCGAGCGACCGAGTTGGGCGCGCCGAATTTCTCGCAGCCAGTAGGGACCGGGGAACTGGACATCCCGGCCATCCGAGGTGTTGGTGGCAATGTTGTCCATTTCATAGATGAGAAATCCGATCTGCATCGGGTTTGGGACATCGAGTTCGAGCCAGTCGCCAAGACCAAAGCGATCCAGCCTGCCGGTCTGCGCCGCATCGACCATCTGGCACAGACGATGCGTAACGATGAGATGCAAAGCTGGCTGCTCTATTACATTTCGACTTTTGAGATGGCAAAATCCCCGATCGTGAACGTTGCCGACCCGTCGGGTGTTGTGCAAAGCCAAGCCATCGAAAGCCCCGAAGGCGAAGTGCGTTTAAACCTGAATGGTGCAGTTGGGCGTCGAACACTGGCGGCTTCATTCCTTGAAGACGGTTTTGGTGCTGGTGTTCAGCACATTGCCTTCCAGTCGGACGACATATTTGAAACCTCAGCCCAATTGCGGAAGTCCGGTTTTCCCAGCCTGTCCATCCCAGAAAACTACTACGCTGATCTGCAAGCGATATTCGGATTGGATGACGATTTGGTCGCTCAACTGCACCGGGGTAACATACTCTACGATCGGGCGGTGGGTGCTGAGTATTTTCAGATATACAGCCGCCCCATCTTTAACGGCTTCTTTTTCGAAATTGTTGAACGCCGCATGGGCTATGCCGGTTACGGTGCGCGTAACGCGCCCATTCGCCTCGCCGCGCAAAGCAAAACCCAGACGTTCAAAGAGGTGAAGACTCAATGACTGTGCTGGATGAAAACATGACAATGGATGAGCGCGCCGTTCGCCAATGGTGGCGTACCTCCATCATCGACATGAAGCCCGGTCAGGTCGCTTTTCGTGGCAACGCCATAGAGGACCTGATCGGGAACGTTTCATTCCCACAGATGATCTGGCTGATGGTGCGGGGTGATCTGCCCAGCGACGCACAAGCGCGCTTGTTCGAAGCTGCTTTGGTCGCAGGCGTGGATCACGGCCCACAGGCTCCCTCAATCGCGGCTGCGCGTATGGCCGCCACCTGCGGGGTAGGTCTCAATAATGCGATGGCGACTGCGGTGAACATGCTGGGCGACGTGCACGGCGGGGCAGGAGAGCAGTGTGCAGAGCTTTACTATGATATCGCAGTCCGCATGGATGCGGAAGCTTCGCTGAATGACGCTGTTCGGGATGGCTTGGACAGTTGGCGCGAGACCTACGGCAAGATCGTATCGGGCTTTGGTCACAGGTTTCACAAGCCTGTCGACCCACGCGCACCACGATTGATGCAACTTGTTCGTGATGCGGCGGCAGTAGGCACAGTATCTGGCCGGTTTGCCGATATCGGAGAAGAGGTTCAAGCCGAACTCGGTCGTCAACGCGGCGCTCGGCCAATTGCCATGAATATCGACGGCGCGACTGCTGTGATCTTCTGTGAACTTGGTTTTCCTGCGCCCTTGTCACGAGGGCTGTTCTGCCTGTCCCGCTCGGTCGGAATACTCGCCCACGCCTGGGAGCAAATGGGGCAGGGCGGTCGGAACAAAGGGCCGATGCCCCCGAATTACTTACCCCTCTACGAAGACAGGAATGATGACACGTGAGACATCGAAATCCTTCCGGGTCGGCCTTATTGGCTGTGGTCGTATCAGTGATATTTATCTAAAGACACTATCCAAATTTTCGAGCGTCGAAGTCGTGGCTTGTGCAAGCCTTGATCCTTCGGAAAGCCGCGCCAAAGCGGATCAATACGGTGTCGCCCAGGCCTGCACGCCAGATGAAGTGTTTGACGATCCGACGATTGACTGCGTTCTGAACCTGACAACTCCGGCGGCGCATGCGGAAATCAGTTTGCGCGCGTTAAAGGCGGGCAAGCACGTCTATTCCGAGAAGCCACTGGTCATGAACCGAACGGATGGTAAGGCGATCCTGCACATGGCCTCTGAAAAGGGGTTGCTGATCGGTTGCGCACCCGACACATTTCTGGGCGGTCGCTGGCAGACCGTTCGGCGCTTGATCGACGAGGGTGCCATTGGCAAACCGACGGGGGTTTTTGCCCATGTCGGTACCCACGGGACAGAACGCCACCATCCCAACCCGGATTTCTACTATAAGGCGGGTGGTGGGCCATTGCTGGACCTTGGGCCGTACTACCTGACCGCCATGATCTGCTGCCTTGGTCCCGTTGACCGGGTCGCCGGAATGGCGCGATGCACGTTCGACAAAAGGATGATCGAAAACGGCCCTCGCAACGGCGAATGGATGGACGTCGAGGTCGACACGCACTCCCTTAGCCTGCTGCAGTTCTCTTCCGGAGCTATAGGGTCGATGACCATGAGCTTCGACGTTTGGGACAGCGAAACTCCGCGGTTCGAGATCTACGGTGAAAACGGCACCATCAGCATCCCAGACTCAGACCCGGTTCATGGCGCCAACATCTTTCAGGGGGATGTCTGGTTGAAGACGCGGGACACCTCGCGCTGGTCTCACCAGCCTCGTCCAACCGGTCGCGAAGACTGGCAGGTGGTCGAAAACAAACACGGGTTCAATGAGGACAGCCGCGGGCTCGGCCTTTTGGACCTCGTCCTGGCCGCAAAAGAAGGACGCCAACCCCGTGCGAGTGGCGCGCTTGCCTACCACGTTTTCGAGGTCATGGACGCAATTGAACGGGCACCGAAATTCGGAGCGTATCAGACGATAGAAAGCCGTTGCGAGGTACCCGAGCCTTTGCCGGTCGATTTCCTGAACGATGAGAGGAAGGAGTTGGCGAATGCCGATTGAGACACTCGACTTTGCCCAGCCATTCTTTCGCGTCCAGCACATCACCGATGAAGACAGAATATCTGTCGAGGGTCGCGCAATTGTTCTGAACCTTGGGGGAAGGGGCCTTTCGGTCGAGGATCAGACCGTTGCGCCGCTTTCGTCTGTGATCGTGCAAGACAGCGTGCTTAACGGCGTGGAACGCGCAGTAATTGTCTATGGTTTCGACGCCCATGCCGATGAGAACGAGCTGTTCGCATGGGTGAAAGATACATGGCCATCTGCTTTTGATGTTCGCCAAGAGGAGCGTCTGCGCGGTGTCAGCCACTACATGTCGCCAAAGGTCTTCGTGGGTAACGTTGGACTGACCATGTACCATTCCGGCTCGGTCCCATTGAATGTCGGGTTACATAAGGATCATCCGTTCTGCCCGGTACCGGGGTTTCGCGAAGTGCATACGCAAATCGTAGGCTTTGGCAAAATGCAGCAATGCCGCGAACGGGACGTTGAAACCCTTTACCTCGAAGAACTCATGGCTCCGGGCGCGACGCACAAGCCGATGTATGACGCCGAAGGCAACTATCCCTGGCATCAATACGAGACGATTACCCCCAGCATTTTCATGGCGGTGGAAATGCTGCCGGAAGGCGTACGGGTCCCGGAAATGGAGGTTCAGAATGGCTGAGAGACTTTTACCCGAAAACCTGAACTTTGACGGTCCATTCCCCCGGTTGTCTCGCCGTTTGCGGCTGGGCGTTGTTGGCGGAGGACGTATCTCTGTCACGCAAGCGATGGCAGCGAGGATGAGCGACCGATGGGACGTCGCCGCAGGCGCGCTCAGTTCAGATGCCGAGCGCAGCAAAGCACGCGGGGCCGAATGGTTCCTGCCAGCAGACAGGTGCTATGCGTCGTTCGACGAGATGGCACAGGCCGAGGCGGCACGCTCGGATGGCGTAGATGCCGTCATGATCACTACCCCAAACCACGTTCATTTTGAAGCTTCCAAAGCGTTTCTGGAGGCGGGCATTGACGTGATGTGCGACAAGCCCCTGACCAACGAAGTCGACGAGGCCGAGGGGCTTGAGGAGATTACCGCGCGCACGGGACACATCTTTGCTGTCGGCTATGCGATGTCATGTTTTCCGGTAATCCGTCAGGCCAAACAAATCGTGGCGGAAGGCGGCATCGGTAAAATCAACCAAATCCACGTCGAGTTCATGCAAGACTGGATGACGCCCGATGATGTGGCTGATGCGCCCCATGTCAAATGGCGGCTGGACCCAAAGATTTCTGGTCCGACTAGCTGTGTCGGCGATATCGGAACCCATGCCGCGCATCTCGCCAGTTTTGTCTCGGGCTTGCCCTTGACCAACCTACGGGCCGAGTTTCATGTCTGCGGCGTGCCACAGCCGTTGGAAGACACGGCGTTCATGTTTACCCGTTACCAAAATGAAGTCCCCGGAACCTTGTTGGCAACACGCCTTGCCCCCGGGAATCGGGGAGGATTGCGGTTGCGGATATTCGGGAGCGAAGGAGGTCTCGAGTGGGACTTGGAGAATTCGGAGCGGCTAAAGTTCAATCGGTTTGGTGAGCCGGATCGTATCATCAGCCGAGGTCACGGGCATGGCATCGACCCCAGCGCGGAACGTTTGATCCGAACCGCGCGCGGCTTCCCCGAAGGGATTATCGAAGCCTGGGCTAATCTTTATACTGAGTTCGCAATGGCAGTGGCCGCGCGCCGGGATGGCGTCGCGATTCCGGCCGATTGGCTGACCTATCCCAGTGTCAATCAAGGCGCAGACGGTGTCCGCTTCATTGATGCCTCCGTGCGCTCTCACCAGTCCGGAGGGGACTGGGTCACTCTCTAAGGCTTTGCCAACACAAATGTAAAACACGCCCGGGCCGTTGCCTGGGCGCTTTCATTTTCTGCTCAGCATTAAAAGTTGATATTTTAAAAAATATCAGATATTTTTTACTACGTGTGATGAAAATAAGATTCGCAGACACGTGGAGCTGTCGTTCATGGTGAAACCCGAAGAGGCTGGCGCAAGCCCCTCTCTCTATTCCTTGGCGCATCTGACGCTGATTGGCTGTACGCCGCCCGAGTTGGTCTATATCGCCGCGCGGGCCGGTTACGATGCCGTCAGCCCCAGGTTCATTCCGATGCATGTGCCCGGTGAATTCACTCAATCTCCAATCGACAAGGCACAGGTGCATGCCACCAAAACTGCTCTCTCTACTACTGGCTTGAAAGTCCTCGATGTCGAACTTGCGCGCATCACAGAAGATGTCGATCCGCGCAGTTTTGAGCCTTCTCTTGAGATCGGTGGGGAGTTGGGTGCCAAGCGCATGATCATGAGCGCGTGGACCAACACCCGCGATGATCGTGACTTCCTGATCGACGTCTATTCCGAGACCTGCGAACTGGCGGCTCCGTATGGGCTAACAGTGGACCTTGAGTTTCCAAGCTTCTCCCGCTTGCGCACTCTGGATGAGGCGCTTGATATCGTGCGTGCCTCCGATCAGCCCAACGGCGGTATTCTGGTCGATACGCTTTACATGCACCTCAGCCGCGTGGATTTGGGAGAGTTGCTACACGTCCCCTCGGACCTGTTTCACTTCCTGCATATCTCTGATTGCCTGCCCGGCATCGCCGATACGCGCGAGGGCATGATCCAGCTGGCGCGCGATGCGCGGCTCTATCCTGGCGAAGGTTGGATCGATTTCACCGGCATCATCGAACGGATGCCACCCGTCGACTATTCCATCGAACTGCCCAACGAAAGCCGCGTTGCCGAGTTGGGATGTGAAGAACACGCGCGTCGCTGTCTCAGCCACGCCAAGCGAACATTCGGCGAGGCGCGGTCACAGCGTCGTATGCCCGATGCTGCAATTCCAAAACACCAAGAGGATCATCATGGGCAAAGAGCTCACTGAAAGCGACCGCAACATTGCGGCCGATATGCTGGCACGCGCCCGCGCTGCCATGGCCGAAATCGAGGATTGGGATCAGGACAGGCTGGACCGGCTGTCTCAGGCCATTGCGTGGTATGCGGGGAACGAGAAAACCTTCACGCGTTTGGCCCAGCAGGGCGTGGACGAAAGCGGTATCGGAGATCGCGCAGGGCGTCCTGCGAAGCGCTTCAAGATTCACATGGTGCTGCGAGATGTCTTGCGCACACCTTCGACCGGTATCGTCGAGGTGGATGAGGAAAAAGGTCTGGTGAAATATGCCAAACCTGCCGGTGTGATCGCCTCCCTGATCCCGATGACCAACCCGGCGATGACTCCACCGGTGACCGGCGTGTCCGCCGCGAATGCCCGGAATGCGGTCATCTTCAGCCCGCACCCACGAACCGCCCATACCACTTTTGAGATGGTCGAGGTCATGCGTGCTGCTTGCCGTGCCGCCGGTGCCCCCGAGGACTTGTTTCAATCCATTCGCAAACCGTCGATCCCATTGACGCAACATCTGATGGAGATCTGCGACCTGACTTTGGCGACGGGCGGCAAACCCATGGTCAAAGCGGCGTACAGTTCAGGGCGTCCAGCCTATGGTGTCGGCGCGGGCAATTCATCCATTGTCATCGATGAGACAGCCGATCTGGAAATCGCCGCTCAGAACACACGTATTTCAAAGACGTCTGACTTTGGGTCTGGTTGCTCGGCTGACGGCAACATTATCATCCAGCGTTCAATTTACGACGACATGGTCAAGGCGCTTGAAGCCGAAGGCGGGTACCTGTGCTCTGATGAAGAGAAGGCTATGCTCGAAGCCGCTATGTGGGACGAAAAGGGCAACCGAACGTTCCCGACTATCGCCTGTCCGCCGCAGCAAACGGCCAAGGTTGCCGGCTTCTCGATCCCCGAAGATCGCAAGTTTCTGATGGTCGAAAATCAGGGGCAAATCGGGCCGCAGCACAAGTTCTCCAAGGAAAAACTGACCACATTGATGGCGCTTTATCACTTCGACACATTCGATGACGCGCTGGAAACGGTCAGCCAGATCTACAACACCGGGGGCAAGGGCCATTCCTGCGGGATTTATAGCCACAACGACGATCACATCGATCGGTTGGCGCGCCTGGCTCCGGTCAGCCGTATGATGGTGCGACAGCCGCAATCGAAGGCCAATGCTGGCGCGTGGACCAATGGCATGCCCATGACCAGCAGCCTGGGCTGCGGCATCTGGGGTGGCAACATCACCAACGAAAACGTCACCATGAAACATATGATGAACTACACCTGGGTCAGCCGTCCGATCCCTGAAGATCGCCCCTCGGAGCCGGACCTGTTCGGCGAATTCTACGGACAGGAGGTAGCGTGATGGACGGGGCAAAACTGGACGGCAAAACAGTCGCCGAACATATCGTCGACTTTCTCGAACGCCGTGACGTTAAGCATGTGTTCGGGCTTTGTGGCCATACAAACATCGCAGTTCTGGCCGCGTTGGCGGAAAGCCCCATCGATTTCGTCACCGTAAGGCACGAACAAATCGCCAGCCACGCGGCGGACGCTTATGCCCGCGTGACGGGCAAGGCATCGGTGGTGTTGTCCCATCTCTCCCCGGGTCTGACCAATTGCGCCACCGGGGTCGCCAACGCCGCACTGGACTGTATCCCGATGGTCGTGATCGCGGGCGATATTCCTACGCACTACTACGGCAAGCATCCGCATCAGGAGGTGAACTTGCACGCAGACGCGGCCCAGTGGGAGATTTATCGCCCCTTCGTCAAACGTGCTTGGCGGGTGGATCGCGCCGACCTGATGGCCGAAATCTTGGAAAAGGCGTTTCATCTGGCTGAAAGCGGTCAGCCCGGGCCGGTGCTGGTCAATGTGCCGATGGACATCTTCTCCGAGGTGATCCCCTCGGACAGCTTCGACCGTATCCGCGATAACACGCGCGCGCTCAAGAAACCGTCGATTGACGATGAAACAGCGCGAGAGATTGTCGAAGCGCTGGCGAAGGCCGAAAACCCGGTTGCCTATGTCGGCGGCGGTATCCTGTTGGCGCAGGCCAGTGAGGAGTTGCGCGAGTTTGTTGAACATATGGGTCTGCCCGTAGCGCATTCCCTGATGGGCAAGGGCGCGCTGCGGGACGACCATCCGCTCGTGCTGGGAATGACCGGGTTTTGGGGCACCGAGCTGGTCAACCAGTCCTGCCTGAATGCCGACTATATCTTTGCCGTGGGCACCCGGTTCAAAGAGGCCGATTGTTCCAGCTGGTATCCCGGCTATACGTTCAACATTCCCGGCTCAAAGGTCATTCATATCGACATCGAACCGCAGGAAATCGGCCGGAACTATCCCACCGAGATCGGCGTCGTTGCGGATGCCAAAGCCGCGCTGCGCGTTCTGACTCGCGTTGCCCGCGAGATGTATCCCGACGGTTTCAAACGCCCCGCGCTGGAACAGAAGATCATGGATTTTCGGACAGAATTCAAAGCGCGCAACGTGGACATGGCGACCTCATCAGCCTTTCCGATGATGCCCGAGCGTATTCTGGCGGATACCCGCAAGGCACTGCCTGAGGATGCCATCATCACCACGGACGTTGGCTGGAACAAGAACGGTGTTGGGCAACAGTTCGATATCCTGACGCCCGGTTCGATCCTGACTCCGGGCGGGTTCGCGACGATGGGCTTTGGCCCTCCGGGAGCGATCGGCGCAAAACTGGCAGCCCCTGACCGTGTGGTGATAAGTCTTGTTGGCGATGGCGGTTTCGGTCAGAACCCATCAATGCTGGCAACGGCCGTCGAACTTGATCTGGGCATCATCTGGCTGGTTATGAACAACAACGCCTTCGGAACTATCGCAGGTCTGCAAAAGGCGCATTATGGTCTGACATACGGGACTACGTTCCCTGGATCAGCTGCAGCTCCCGCAAACGGACCGGGTTATGCAGACATCGCACGAGCCTACGGTGCTGAAGGGCACAGGCTCAGTGCTGCTGATGAATTGTTGCCGGCATTGGAAGCGGCAATCGCCAGCGGCAAACCAACTGTCCTTGATGTCCCGATGATCAACAATCCGACGCCAACTACCGGGCATTGGAACATCCTCGACATCTATTCGCCAGACAGGGATGTTTCGCACGTCGCAACCTGACGTAGTTTAGAATTTGGGCGTACTTCTACGCATAAGGCACTTGCCTATGTTTGCGAAACAGAACGGCAAGTGCCGCTATGCTCAGGTTCAATATCTTGGGCTAACATTGCGTCGTATAAGAGATGATCTCTTCAACTGAAACATCACGGCATCGGAAAAAGCTTGTAAGTGTTTTGGGTCGGAAATGCTTGACGTTTGGGTCAGAATTGAATGACGTGATTGGCCGATTTATTGAGGTTTTGGCTGTCGATTGAGTCAAAGATCAGTGACTTTCCACAATCCTGTTGTACGTCAGACGAACTTGACCTTTGCGTCATAAACTGACCCAACACCCCCTTTTTCGTATTCCCGCAGACTGTTTCGTTTGATCTGACTTCCGTCCAGGAAATCAGGGCTGATTTGCAGATCAGACGGCGAAGCCGCCTGTTCCTGCTGATCTGCCACGTGGCGAACGCGGGAGAGGGCGAGGCAATGCTGTTCGACAGGGGTGGTGCGGCCCGCAGGCAAAGCCGAGGACACGGCCCTGTCTAAAAGGGTTGCCCGAGGGGGAGGGCAGCGTCCTCACCCTGACGGCCAGGGGCGCTTGGCTTGTCCAAATCCCGCTGACCCACGAAAGGAAATCGGCGGGGAGGATGACGCGCCGCCATTGGCGATTCTTACGTTCTGTCATACCGCAAACGTTACAGTCCGGCCCTTTGCGGACCGTCATCCCAAATCCCAATGCCGCGGCGCAGCGCACCCTGAGCAGACATTCATCATCGACTGTGTTTCATTTGCGGTGGTTTTCTCCGCAAGAATTTCTCGCCAATTGATGGGTTTGTCGATCTTCAGATGAGCTTCGAACTGCTGCAAGCCTTCATGACCAGGATGACACTCAACCGCCTCTGCAATGAGTTTTCTGCACTGATCGTCGTCGCCATCTTGCCTGTATCGCTCCGCTAAGCTGCCATTCGAGACGCGGTTCGAATACGACCGCAGCGCGGGACAAAGCCGTCGCTCAGGATCTGATTGTCAAGGTCAGCATCCGGCCGCTTCTTCCCTATCCACTCCCGGACACAATTCTGCTCTAACAAATAAAACACAGCCACATCCAAGTTGATTTGGATGGACCGGAAATCCTCCGTTTCTCAAATCCTTAAATCAACCCGGATAGCGCTTAAGTCAGGCGGGCCTGCCCAAGACAATGGATGATGTCGCCGGCGTTTGACACGACGTGAATCTTAGAGCAGCATCTCAGTTCGATGGGAGCCAAGCGCGGTGTCGGTTTTTTTGCCGATATTGTGCAACCGAACAGTCTACAGGCGGAGTACATGCACCGAACACTGAGCGTGGCGAACAACAAGAGCGGCCGTTGATCCCAAAAAGAACTCCTTCATCCCGGGTTTATGCGAAGCAAGCACGATACAGTCGATGCCATGTTTGTTGGCGTATTCGGTGATCGCTCGCCCAGCCGATTGGCTTTCGATCAGTACAGATGAGACCCCGTATTCACCTTCCAAGCGTTCAGACAAACGTGCCTTTGCCTTTTGGAGAGATTTTTCGGCAATCCCGTCATCCATGTAGTACATAATCTGTCTGTTGGGCGGTTCGTGAATGTGTGCGGCGGTGATTGTACCACCTTCGGACACAAGGGAGCGTGCAGTCGAAAGCGCATGTTCACTGATGCCGTGTTCAAGAGATAGGGCCACTAAGATGTTGTTGTACATTTCTAACCTCTGGTTGAAGGTTTCCGTTTTTCTGCTGTAAATCTGTCTCTCACGGATTGTCTTTGAGAGAGTTCTCGCACCCCAGTCGTCAGACAGGGGTGCGCTCTTGGGCGTTTTCTTGGTATTTTTGTGCCTTCTCGCGCTACCTACCCAGCAGTAGGTCTGGCAAGAACAGAGCCAACTCTGGGACAAAGGTCGTCAGCATCAGCGTTGGTAACCATGCAAAAACGATGAACACCAAAGTCGGCCAAAGCATACGCGAAACCGGTTCATCGCAGACCTGAGCGCCAAGATAGAGAAGCGGCGCTGTAGGTGGAGTGATGTTGGCCATACCCAGGTTCACGCCGATCACAGCCGCAAAATGGATCGGGTCCATCCCTGTGCTCTGCGCTATGGGCAGCAAGATCGGTGTCGCCAGAAGCAGACCCGAGATATCGTCCATCAGCATCCCGATCAGGATCAACACGATGTTGATCATCAACAGAACCACAATCGGATTTTCAGATACTGAATAGACCATTTGTTTTGCCAGCTGTGGCGCACCTTGCGCAATCAGGTTATCGGATACGATCAGAACCATGAAGATCATGACCATGACTACGCCAATCGTAACGCCCGAGTTTTGGATGGTTTGAGCCAGCGTTTTCCACGTCAGACCACGGTAGAAGTAGATCGCGATCGGGATCGAGTAGACTACTGCGATACCCGCAGCCTCGGTTGGCGTCATGATGCCACCATAGATTCCGCCTAGAATAATCAGCGGCATCATCAGTGCCGGCCCAGCTAGGCGCGCCTGTACACCAAATGTTGGCAAAAACGGCTTGGGACGCTCCGTCAGGTTAATGTCGTCGTATTTCCGCAGCATGAACTGATTGACCACAATCAGCAGCGTGATCAGGATGAACGCTGGCAGAACCGTAGACAGAAAGCACTTCAGGACGTGTTGCTGTGCGACCCAGCCATACAGGATCATCGTAGAGCTTGGCGGGATCAAAAGGCCCAGCGGACTTGCAGCCACGATCAGTGCCGCTGATTGCCCGCCTGGATAGTTGGCCTTTTTCAGGTGGGGCATCATGATGCCGCCAATACAGGTCAGCGTGGCATTGGCACTACCAGAGATGGAGCCAAATACACCGCAGGCCAATACTCCTGCAGCACTCAGACCCCCTTTGATATGGCCAATGAACATTTCAGCCAACGAGACAAGAGGGGCTGCGATCTTACCCTTTTCCATGATGCCACCAGCGATCATGAAGAGCGGGATCGCCAGAAGCACCAGGGAACGGATGCCCGTAGAGCCGGTCGGCAGATAGCCCGTGATGCCTTGGTCCCCAACAAGGGCGATGAAGATCAGGACCGCTCCGAATGCCACATATACGCTGACGCCCAACAGCAGCATAAGGCAGACGATTAGGAGACTTCCTCCGATAATCATTGGGCTTCTCCTTTTTGCATTTCTGATCTCAGGGGCAGACCCAGCCCCTTACGGATATGCACGTACAGATAAGCAGCCGTGAACGTTGCCATGAAGCCAAAGGCAATCATGATAAAAATCCGCCAAGTGACAAACGGAATGCGCAGCACCGGCGTTGCGCGCAAACGTGGGAAAGAGAAGTCATCGAGCAGCGAGACATAACACGCGTACATGAGGAACAGGATCACCAGAACCTCAATCGTCAGGACGACAAAGCCGCGCCACCAGATCAGCCTGGGGTTCTGTATCACGATGCCAAGAATATCTGCGTTGATATGCAGGTTGCGTGCAGAGGCCAAAACAGCGCCTGCAAAAAAGCCGATGATGCTGAAGCCCAGAAGCCATTCTTCATAGGCGAAAAGATCGCCCCCAAACCCATACCGGATGACAACAACAGCCCCAAACGTGAATGCCATCAGGAAACCGGAAAACATGACGATCTGTCTCATGACAAACGCGACTGCTTTCAATGGGTACCCGATAACAACTGGCAGCTCGTCTGTGATTTTTTGCGAAGTCTTGTTCTCTGCGCTTTCGACGACCAATGGACGGTCAGCTTCTGAGCTAGACATCTTTCTCCCTCCCTTTGTTGAGCCAAAGACAAAGAAGGGCCAACTGATGTGCTGGCCCTTTTCTCAGTGTTTATTGCTGTTCTTTTGCTGCCAGCAGCCGGTCGATGATGTCCTGACCGACGTTTTGTGCCATCGCTGGCCAGACCGTTTCCTGGACATGAGCGGCCATCGCAGCTTGTTCTTCGTCACTCAGGCGCAGGATGGTGTAACCTTTTTCGAGCAATTTCTGGCCGAACACTTCGTCGTTCTCACGATTGTAGGCAAAGAAGTCTTCGGACGCCTTGGTCATCGCGGCTTGCAGCGCGGCGCGCTGATCGTCGTTCAGCTTGTCGAGTGTCCGCTGCGACGCATAGAAAGTTGTCAGCTCTGAGATCGAATTGTATTCGACAAAATGGGTGCCAACATCCGACTTGGCGAAGATCGAGTAAGTCGCGGTCTTCGTGCAGCAGATTGCTCCGTCGACAATGCCGGCCTGAAGTGCGGGGAAGATGTCGCCCCATGCCATGGTGGTCGCCTGGTAACCCAGTTCTTCGACCATCGACTTCACAACGCTGGACGACCAGACGCGAATGTTCATGCCCTTGTCGTCAAAAGTATTCCAGTTTTGGGGCTCTTGCGACGAAACGATGCCGATGAACCCTTCCGGATTCTGCGCCATGACGCGCACGCCATATTCGTCGGTGATTTCCTGCAGGATGGTGTTGAACTCGGAATCCATGTTCAGAAGCGTGCTCTCCATGTCATCCCAGCCGCCCAGCAGGAACGGCATTGACAGGAATTCCAGGCGTGGATCGGTATCGGCATAGATGAACGCCGATGCCAGGTCGATATTGCCGCGTGCAACATCTTCGAACAGAGCTTCACCAGAACCCAACTGGTTTGCTGGAAAGACTTCTACCGTCAGTCCAACATCCGCAGCTGCAACATCCGCTGCGACCTGTTCCATCATTTTTGTGCCTTGGTGATCGATCGGGAATACACCTGCAAAACGCAGTGTCATGTCTTCCGCTGCAGCGGTTGTTGATAGTGCGGTTGCCGCAAGCAAAGCGGCACCACCCATCGCGCCGAGGGCGCGGCGGTTAATTTTCGTAATCATTAAGGTTTCCTCCTCAGTGGTGGGTGTCCCGCCGCATTACGCGCGGTGGGACATTTCTTTGCTTCAGTTCAGCAAAGTACCGGGGCGACGAACTCGTATCCAAGGTCATCGGCCACAGCCTTGTACGTCACCTTCCCGTCGGCCACGTTCAGGCCATTCATCAGGTGACGATTGTCTGCGAGCGCCTGCTTCCATCCATTATTGGCAATAGCCAGAGCGTGCGGCAGCGTGACGTTGTTCAGTGCATAGGTTGACGTTCGGGCGACTGCGCCCGGCATATTGGCGACGCAGTAATGAACAACATCGTCGACAACATATGTGGGCTCGGCGTGAGTGGTGGCTTTGGACGTTTCAAAGCAACCGCCCTGGTCAATCGCCACGTCCACGACGACCGCACCGGGTTTCATTTTTGAAATCAGTTCTCGTGTGATCAGCTTGGGCGCAGCAGCACCTGGGATCAGAACAGCACCGACAACCAGATCGGCGTTGGTGACTTCTTCCTCCAGCGCGGCTTTGGTCGAATAGACAACCTTGGCAGACGCTTCGAAATGGTTCTCCAGCTTCTCAAGCACTGCTGGATTGCGGTCCAGAATGGTCACGTCCGCGTGCAAGCCAACAGCCATTTGAGCCGCGTTGAAACCAACGACGCCTCCACCGATGACCACAACCTTGCCGGGCTTCACGCCGGGCACACCGCCCAGCAATACGCCCAGACCGCCCTTTGCTTTCTCCAACGCGCTGGCACCCGCCTGGATCGACATGCGACCGGCGACCTGGCTCATCGGTTTCAACAAGGGCAGACCGCCATAGTCATCGGTGACGGTCTCATAAGCGATGCAGACAGCGCCCGAGTTGACCAAATCTTTAGCCTGTTCCGGGTCGGGGGCCAGATGCAGGTAGGTATAGAGGATCTGACCTTCCCGGAGCATAGCGCGTTCCACAGCCTGAGGTTCCTTTACCTTCACGATCATCTCTGCATTGGCAAAGATATCGGCTGCGGTTTCGGCAATCTCTGCGCCAGCGGCATGATAGGCATCATCATCAGCCCCAATGCCAGTGCCGGCATTGGTTTCCACGATGACGTTATGACCATGAGAAACCAGTTCCGCGACGCTTTCGGGGGTCAGGCCGACACGGTACTCATGGTTCTTGATTTCCTTGGGAACACCAATGAACATGTTCTTCACTCCTTGGATCGGATGATCATTTTGCCGTTGGCATGACGAATTCGGCACCTTCCGAGATGCTCTCGGGCCAGCGCTGCATGATGGATTTCTGCTTGGTGTAGAAACGCACACCCTCTTCGCCATAGGCGTGCATGTCGCCGAACAGGCTCTTCTTCCAGCCGCCAAAGCCATGCCATGCCATTGGAACCGGGATCGGAACATTGACGCCGACCATGCCGACCTGAACCTGCTTGCCAAACTCACGCGCAACATTGCCGTCGCGGGTGAACAGCGACACGCCGTTGCCGAACTCGTGGTCGTTGATCAGTTGCAGGCCGTCCGCGAAGCTTGAGACGCGGACGCAGGACAGAACCGGGCCGAAGATCTCTTCCTTGTAGATCTTCATGTCGGGGGTGACGTTGTCGAACAGGGTGCCGCCAAGGAAATAGCCTTCCTCATGCCCTTCGACGGTATAGTCGCGGCCATCGACCAGCAGATCCGCACCTTCTTCGACGCCAGAGTCGATGTACCCTTTGACCCGGTCCCGCGCGGCTGCGGTGACAATCGGACCCATCTCGGCGTCCAGTTCGAGGCCGTTTTTGACCTTCAGGGTTTCGGCACGTTCTTTCAGGACCGGCATCAGCTTGTCGGCGGCATCGCCAACCAGCAGGGTAACCGAGATCGCCATGCAGCGCTCTCCGGCCGAGCCATAGGCCGCGCCGATCAGTGCGTCGGCTGCCTTGTTCATATCGGCGTCCGGCATCACCAGCATGTGGTTCTTTGCGCCACCCAGCGCCTGAACGCGCTTGCCGTGACGCGCACCGACCTCGTAGATATAGTTGGCAATCGGTGTCGAACCGACGAAGGACACGGCCTTGACGTCGTCATTTTCCAGCAACGCATCCACGGCGACCTTGTCACCTTGAACGACGTTGAACACGCCGTCCGGGAAACCGGCCTTCTGCATCAGATCCGCGTAGAGCAAGGATGCGGACGGATCGGTCGGAGACGGTTTCAGGATAAAGGTATTGCCTGCGGCGATGGCGATCGGGAACATCCACATCGGCACCATGACCGGGAAGTTGAAGGGAGTGATCCCGGCGACAACACCCAACGCCTGACGCGTGGTCCAGTTGTCCATGCCAGTGGAGACTTGCTCTGTGTAATCGCCCTTGAGGAGTTGCGGAATGCCGCAGGCAAACTCGATGATATCAATGCCGCGCTCAACCTCGCCCAGAGCGTCGGTGAACACCTTGCCGTGCTCGACCGTTATTGCGCGGGCCAGCTCGTCCTTATGCTCGCGCACCAGAGCCAGGAAGTTGTTCATAAGACGGGCGCGGCGGATCGGCGGTGTGTTCGACCACTTTGGGAACGCAGCTTTGGCAGCGGCCACTGCGTTGTCGACCGTCTGAACAGTCGCCAGCGACACCTCACCGGTTTGCGCACCGGTTGCGGGGTTGAATACCGGCTGCGTCTTTTCGCCGGACGAAACTGTGATTTGGCCACTAATATAGTGGCCGATCAAAGTGATCGGGGATGCATCTTTCATGATGTCAGTCCTTTTTGGGGTTAGCAGTCAGGGGTTATGGCAGGTCTGCCAATACCTCTCCAAGTGTTTGACAAAGTTTCGTTATTTCAGGTTCCGAGATGATCAGTGGTGGCGACAAGGCGATGATGTCACCGGTCACACGGATCATTATTCCGGCGTCCCAGGCCCGCTTCATGGCGTCATAGCCCCGTGCCCCCGGCGCGCCTTCTCGTGGTGCAAGCTCGACCGCGCCCACCAATCCCAGATTGCGGATATCGATGACGTTGGGCAGACCCTTGAGGCTGTGAAGCTGATCCTCCCAAGGCTGCGAAAGCAATGCAGCGCGCCGGAATAGATCATTCTGCTTGTAACTCTCTAGCGTTGCCAGCGCCGCGGCGCAGGACACAGGGTTGGCGGAATAGGTATAACCGTGGAACAACTCAATCGGCGCATCGGCATTTTCCATCGCCGAGTCATATATCTTGTCGGATACGATGACCGCTCCCATCGGAATGACACCGTTGGTCAGGCCTTTGGCCGTTGTGATGATGTCCGGCTTCACATCAAAATACTCCGATGCTGTCGCAGCACCCAAACGACCAAAGGCGGTAATGACCTCGTCGAAGATCAGCAGAATGCCATGGCGGTCGCAGATCTCACGCAGTCGCTTTAGGTATCCTTTCGGCGGCAGGAGAACACCGGTCGAACCGGCCATTGGTTCGACGATCACAGCCGCAATGGTCGAGGCGTCATGCAAAGCAACCAAACGCTCCAGATCGTCTGCCAGCTCTGCCCCGTGTTGTGGGCGACCGCGGGAGAATGCGTTTTTGTCCAGATCATGCGTGTGACGCAGGTGATCAACACCGGTCAGAAGCGTGCCGAAATGCATGCGGTTCTTGACGATGCCGCCAACCGAGATGCCCCCAAACCCTGTGCCATGATACCCGCGCTCACGTCCGATCAAGCGGGTGCGAGTTCCCTCACCACGCATCCGGTAGTAATGCAGCGCGATCTTGAGCGCAGTATCGACGGACTCTGAGCCAGAGTTGGTGAAGAACGCGTGGTTCATTCCCTCAGGCATCATCGCTGTCAGCTTTGCAGACAACTCAAACGCCTGAGGGTGGGAGAACTGGAAGTTCGGCGCATAGTCCAACTCGTGCACCTGTTTCTGCACGGCTTCAACGATCAACGGATCACGGTGACCTGCATTGACGCACCATAGCCCGGCAGTCCCATCCATGACCTTCCGACCATCGGAACTGGTGTAATACATCCCCTCGGCCGCTTGGATCATTCGGGGCTCGCGAAGGAAATCACGATTGGCCGAAAACGGCATCCAAAACGATGACAATGTGTTGGGTTGATCGAGCACGTTCATTCCTCGTGAAACAGATTTTCATTTGATGACAAATCCTTGCAGAGTTCAGACCTTCCGCACACCCGGCTTTATTTTAATCTGTAAGTTATTGAAAAAAATCGCTGTGCCCTTAGAATGCTTTCGATCCAAAGCAAGAAAGCACCAGAGTAACGGTTTTGTCATCAGATCTCGAAACAGCACGTCGTCTAAAGTTGATTCGGGCGACCAAAGGCCTCAGTCAACGTGAAATGGCCAAACGCGCGGGAGTGGGTAGCGGAACGATTTCTCAAATCGAAAGTGGATCAACTCAACCTTCCGTGGCACTGCTCAAAAAGATCCTTGCCGCAGTAGACGTCAATTTGGGCTTTTTCTTCAGTTTTGAATTGCAAAACGAGGAGTCATTTTTTTACCCGCACGAAAGAATGCGCGACCTAGGATCACCCGGAGTCTCCTATCTGCTTGTCGCAGGTGAGCGCCGAGACAGAAAGCTTCAGATGCTCATAGAAGAGTACGATGTCGGTGCTGACTCGGGTCGATCTGAACTGTCACACGAAGGAGAGGAATGTGCGGTTGTGATAGAGGGCCGCCTTGAAGTGACGGTAGATGGGCAATCCAGGGTTCTGGGTCCCGGGGACGCGTACTACTTCTCAAGCATATTGCCACACAGGTTTCGGAATGCTGGAGATACGCCATGCAAAGTGATCAGCGCATGTACTCCTTCGTCGTTTTGAAGCAACCAATCAAAACCAACTTAGAATTCTGCCCTGCGCGTGAATGCCCGGAACAAAGGGCCACGCCGTAGCATCAGAATGGTATGTCAAACGGCAAAACATAGCTGTTCCCATAATGGTAAATGTCAGCTTTGCGCACTTGTGCGCAATTGGTGAAGGTCGCATCCTAGTCTGCTCTGGGCTCTCAACAGACCTTGGCGGCAGCGTCGTTGAATGGCGGCTACCAGTATTGGGTCAGAAATGCTTGACGTTTGGGTCAGAATTGAATGACGTGATTTGCCCATTTATTGAGGTTTTGTGCGCCGATTGAGTCAGGAATCAGTGACGTTCCATAGTATCTGTTGAACGTCACACGAACCTGACCCAACCGTCATAGTTGGACCAGAAACTAGGTGAACGTTCGACATCAGAAGGCACCTCCGATGTTGGACATCAGTTGAGTTTGACCATTGCGTCATAATCTAATCAGCCGCCCGCCTTTCGTACTCCCGCAGACAGTTTCGTTTGAACTGGCTTCCCTTTTGGAAATCAGGGCTGATTTGCAGACCAGACAGCAAGGTTGCCTGTTCTTGCTGTTCTGCCTCGTGGCAAACGCGGGAGGGGGCGTGACAACGCGTTTGGATAGGGGTGGTGCGGCCCGCAGGCGCAGCCGAGGACTCGGCTCTTTCCAATAGGGTTGCTCGAGGGGGAGGGCAGCGTCCTCTCTCTGACGGCCAAGGGTGTTTGGCTTGTCTAAATCCCGCTGGCCCATGAAAGAAAAGTGATGGGAAAGACGGCCCGCCGCCATTTGCGATTGTACCATTCTGTCAAACTGCAAAAAAACAATATTCGGCCACCAATCTGCCGTTTGCTGCATACGCGAATAGTCTACTGCAAGCGCAAAGCCATCCACTGGGAGGGCGGTACACCGGTCATTCGCTGCAAACGCGCACTGTCCAATAACGCCAACTCAAGGCAGGCATTCGACTAGCTTCCAGAGCCAGAGAAAATGTACTGAAATCCGCTCGCCGTAAGACTGCCCATGACGCCAAGAGCAAACGCCAGCAGAAGGTACAGCGTGATAATGAGACTACCAGATTTGCGGGTCTGCATTTTCACAAAACCGAGAAGCTCGGAAACCTCTTATCCTCGAGAGTTTTGAAAACCTTCTTCCAATGATAAACCACCAAGCCTTCGTTCAGGCCAGAAGGGACGTAGCTCTCCCAGATTGGGTGTTCGAGCGGCCGACTTTTATGCCATTGATCATGGGAGGACGTTACGGCCGAAACCACCGGTACCACTGCGAGAAACACGATCTCGTCGGTCTTTACGACGCCGTGTTTAGCAGCACGAAAGGCCGCCTCCACTGCTTGGGGCATGGTGCGCGCTTCATTGATCCTACAATCGATGTTTCAATTTGTACAAAGCCGCTGTTCCAAACCTTATGCCACGGGAAGGGCGGAAGAGATCGACCAGGTTGTGAACTACATTACGCTCATACGCCGTTTGAAGAAGCAGGAACTATTTGATTTGGGTAGCTCGAATGAAGATGGTCCAAGTGGGTGATACGACGGCCTACTAGCTAGCAGCCGTGCAACACACATGTTTGGTCAGACATTAGAAAGGGGACCTTATGCCGAACGTATACCTTACAGAACCGATGCAGGATTTTGTTCAAGATCAGATTAGGTCAGGGGCGTATGCCAACCTGAGCGAAATTGTGCGGGCGGGGATTCGGCTCTTGATGGAAAAAGAAGGTGCGCGGCAGTTCTACAGCCTGAAGGCTGAACTTGAATGTGCTGTGGTGGACGCCGGACGCGGTCAATTCGTAGAGTTTGATCCACAGAAATACGAGCCTGACGCATTCAGTTCATGAGCTTTTTTGCTTTCGAAGCTCACGGATTCCGATCAAGACGCCACAGGGCAATACCTCTCCGGGTGCGTTGCTCGCTCAACCATAGATCGATTCATATAATGCACCTATCGTGTTGTTTGCGGTTCGAATCAGTTCGTGCATCCGCCCGGACAAAGCGCGATATGCAGTAACGCGAGAAACACCAAAAGGCCGGCAACGCCTTCGATCAAACCCCGCTGACCTGGATCACAGGATGCCAAGTCATCTAGCCTCCGGCACAAATCGCGTAGCGCTTCCGCCGGAATGCCGCTCATATTGATCACCCCGGATCTCCGTCCAGCAGCTTCTGTCCGGGGGCTTTCGCAGTTCCGTCGCCGTTTATGTATTCATAAAGCGTCGTAGTAGTGATCCCGAGCCGTTTTGCCAGATCGGACGCATTGGTTTCTCGATCCGCCATGGCCTTCATCGCCATCCGCAACATGGTCACATCCATCTTTCGGGGCCGCCCACCTTTTCGCCCTCGTGCTCGTGCTGCCGCCAGACCGGCACGGGTGCGTTCAGCGATAAGCTCCCGTTCAAACTCGGCGAGACTGGCGAAGATGCCAAAGATAAGCCGACCATTGGCGGTTGTCGTGTCAATCTCTGCTCCTGCGCCGGACAGAACACGAAGGCCAACACCGCGTTCGCGCAATCCATCAATAGTTGCTACGAGATGCTTGAGATCGCGCCCGAGGCGATCCAGTTTCCATATCACCAGAGAATTACCAGGTTGAAGCGCTTTCATGCAGGCGTCGAGTCCGGGCCGATGATCCTTCCGACCGGACGCCTTGTCCTCATAGATGCGCTCGACATCATCACCGGCTCCAATCAGCGCGTCGCGTTGCAGATCAAGGAGCTGGCTCCGGTCCGCCTTCGACACCCGTGCATATCCGATGAGCATGGCAACTCGCCCCGTCAGAATAGACGAGACGCACCATGCAACCTCACTATGATTTCCGCAACGGTTTTTCTGACGGTGTTCACGCAGTTGTGCGGCCACCGATAAGACCACAAGAAGAACGCTCGTTTTTCGTGCTGAAAGTTCAGCAATGGCAGAGCGTCCAATCAACAGTTCAATCAAGTGATTAGGGTCAGGACTCATAGCCAATAGATGACGAGAGCTGCGAGGGCGATTGCTGAGAGGAAGACCTTCGGGTACCTGTCGTACCGGGTTGCCACGCGGCGCCAATCCTTGAG
>NZ_JBQFRP010000021.1:0-49499 GCF_056537465.1 Ruegeria sp. CE8 | reverse complement strand
GCGCCATTTGCGCATCCGCAAGCCAGAAGAGATCAGACTTGTTCACCGCTCGTTTTTGAACCGTGAATCACGCCGTAAAACGGAAATCAATGGGTCCCGACGCTAGTATAGAGCGCGACCTTGATGAACCTCTCGACATGGGGCGCTGAACGGATTGGCCCTTCCGTTCCATATAGCGTAGAGTAAATCTCTCTTGATCAGGGTAAATGAAGCGGTCATGCGCTTTCAGAAATGCCATCGGTGGTTCGCTTTGGACCGCTGAATACTGGCCGCGGCGCGGGGTGGAGTAACGCCACGCCATGCCTCAGCAAGAAAATGGCCCAGGCAATACACCAGATCAGGGGCACCAATGCGTACCCTTGTGCATCGGTCGGGGCGAATACCCGCAAAACAGCAGCTACCCACAAAAACGCGAAACCGCCTTGGTCGATCAAAGACGGCTGCAATTGACTGCCGCGTTGCGCCACAGCACGCGAAGCGACAGCATAGATAGAACAGGCGATCGCCCCAGCGGTTAACGCATGCAGAGCTGCGCTGTCGGGCACCTTCCCCAAATCTGCCCTGCTCAGTACCACCAACAACAGGCCTAATGGCAGCCAAAAGTAGGCCAGTCTAAGCATGCTTAGTAAAGCGTCCCTGAAAGTGTCTGTAGAATGCCAAATCAACAATCGGGCGGCCTCGGTTGCGGCTGCAACTATCAGACCTGCAAAGACCCAATAGGATGCGCTTCCAATTGTGTCCAGAATGAGTGTGACGAGGAGTGCCGCCGCAGAAGCGTATCCGCACAGCTTCGCCAATTTGAAGCGCCTGGAGTAAGGAGCGGTGCAACTCAGCCTGTTCCAGGTAAAGGCGGCAACCATACGGCCGCCGACGACCGACAGCAGGGCGGCAAATCCCAGTACCGGGATGGACGGCATAGTTCCGCCGCGAAGCACTGCGATCTGGATACAGGTCATCGTTAGCGCAAAAAGCGCAAATCCCACACCTTTTATGGATGGGCGTCGCAAGGCCGCACACGCAAGGGTCACCGTGACAAAGCCCATAAAGGCTGCTGTTCCAAACACAACCACGGCGGGATCGGTTCCAATTGCGCCTGCCGCAGTCAGCCGGGCAAGGAGCCAAAGAACCAAAAGGAGAGCAACACTCCGGGCCGACATACGAGCTCTACTGGACCAGCTTGGCATCGCAGTCAGCACGTAGCCAGCAAACATGGCTGCGGCGAACCCAAAGACCATTTCGTGCCCGTGCCACGCCCACCGGTTACCAAACGGCGAATTCGTCAGATCTATTCCCGAGTTCCAGCCGACGATGCCTACCCCCACGATTGCCCAGGTCGCGCCAGCAAGAAACATGGGTCGATGGGGCATCACCATTGGACAGTCCCAACTGCGTGACAATGCCGGATTGTCGGTGATGAGGCGACGGTATCCGGCCTCTCCGAGAAAGAAGCCGTTTCTAAGGTGGGCGTGGTTTCTGAGTACTGTTTCAACTCCATTCGAACCCGATCGCGCCAGACTTTGGCCTGACAGACAACCAAAATGCGCCAAAAGCCCCTTGGTTCTCCTTCTGTTTGGTTCGAAAGCTCATCATCTAGTTTCTTTGCGAGTAAAAAGTGTATCTGATCATCTATGCGGAAATTACCTAGCCAAACCACCCGGTATTTCGAGCGCTGAGAAGGGCATCAAAGTGCTAGGGTACTACTTCTGGCTTTGCAACGGGCAAGTTTTTGACTGGCCCAATCAATCCAACCAAAAGGCATAGAAAGCGAAAATTGCTCTAGGACTGAAGAGAGCCGCCGATCTTCAAGCGCGACATCTCGAAGCCGGAGGGGACCGCTGGTTTGCCCTCGATTTTGCTCGACTCGCAGGTCTGCGTCGCTACGTGAAGCGTGGAAAAAGTTGTTCAAGGTTAATGCTTACGAAAGCCATACCGGGCCCCAAAACCCGTCTCACGACATTTCGATGTTTATGAACCTGCACGGCATCAACAATGATGCCCTCTAGGGCGGGAGAGTGGCAAGATCAGGGCGCTTCACAAACCATTATATAGGAAACTGTGCCAGTTGTTGTGAACTAGGTGTTTGATCCCAAGGTTTGATAGTCGGATCCATTCGATGGAATGGAAGGATGCCTTATGGGACAGATACGTCACGGCTGCGTCACGACATAGGATACTGGTTCGGGATAAGATTTGGAATTACTGCGTTTTCTCATGATTTTGAGCACCCCAAAATCCGTGTTAACCTCGTGGCAAGTTTCGTTTTTCGGCGAGGTTCGGCGATTTCCTCTCCGAATGCGCGAAATAAAGCCACCGGATCGAGCGTCGGACCTTCGTGCCTGCGTTACCGTGGAACAAGCCCACCGCCGCTTATCCCTGTACCGTCAAAACCTGTATCGGCAAGGAGTAGCACGTACCCCAAAGGTTCCAACTAAGTCAGTCGGGTCTGGCTCGCCAGAGACTCACCAGTATCTCCCGCTTCAAAGTTAACCGATCCTTTTTCAGCCGGGTTGAAAAACCCAACTTTTTCTCGATTTTCGGCTCCATTTCCGTGGGTTTCATGCACGACGGCAAAATCGCTTGACGCTCCATCGTTGAGCGCGCAGTTTCAGCCAAAAAAGGGATCACTGTCGACGTTCTCTGCTACATGTAACAGTACACAAGATTCAGTTCTAAGTATCGCCCAGAATTGAAGCTCTTGGCTGGACGTTTCCTGCATATGACCAATTGTCAGACGGAAGTTAGGTTTTTCCGAAACGGTCGGCATAAGCTTTCATGAGCTCAGGGCTGCGTCGGGCAAAGAGTGAATTGGGTATGTTTTTACCGGCGAGACGCCAGAATTCGAGACCTGTGGCGTTATAGTTTGGACCGATGAATTGGAAACTAGGATCCTTGCAAAGCTGATGCCCTATTGGGCTTGCGTCGATGGCGGCCAGATCCTTTAGATAAACCTCCCTTTCCACGAGGTCTTACAAGACTTTCACAAACCCATTTAGCAGATGATGCGCAGATTTTTGATGCCCGTGCGCGATGTAGACACCGGCGCAATAGCCGAAATAGTTGCCGGGAAGAACCGGGCGTCGAAGGGCTCCCAGACTGAATTCAGCTTCAACCAGTCGGCACTCGCGGAACCTGGCTTCCAAATCTTCATCCAGGAAAACAAGCGAGATATGAGCGGCCAATTCGTCTCCAACCATGACGTAAACGCCGGACATCGCCCCATTCTTTAGAATCTCCGCCCAGATGGGATCGCAAGCGGAGAACCCGTCGGGAAACTCATGAGCACTAGCGAGTTCCAAGGCCTAAACTGCAGCATCGGCAAATTCGATAGATCCGTATTCCAATGCCACTTCATGTTCGCAAAGAACCCGGTAGGAGTCGTGCTTTTCATTTGAACGGATTTCCCAATCCTCACGGCAAGCCACAACTTCGCCTTGCGTCCATCCGAGCTTTTCTATCAAAAGGTGTTCTAGGTCACCTCTGATGTACGACAGTGACCGTTCATATTTGCTGATCGCATCTACACTTAACCCTCGCAAAACAGCCAATTGTTCCTGTGACATTCGACCGCGCTTGCCGTTGCGAGCTCGATAGCTTCGAAGTTTGTCGGCGAAGATGGGAGATGAGGCGGTCATGTTGTCTCCGAAACGGTGGTGCCGCTGCTTATCAATATGCCTGACAATAGGTGATTGCCCAAGTGACTTACGGATGACTTACGGGTTTTGGCGGATCACGTCCGTGTCCAAGTTCCTTAAAACGAGCCAAGCTCGACGCATAAACAGAGAAGGAACATGCCATGTCACGTCGCATAAGTCAGCTACCCGGTTCGCTCGACGCAATGTTCGTTGGGTTTGCTTCCGGCCCCAAAACCCGGAGCCGTCGCAGACCTGACACCAGTTATCCAAAGCGAATGAGACGAGATGGGCCTGTGTCCCCAATGCGCCGCCATCGGTTTACGGGAAATCTTGACGACTAGATCGGAGCCACCATTTGTGAATTTGCTGCAGAAGTCCGATTGCTGACATCTCCAGCCCGAAGCAGCCCTAAGAAACCATTCTTTGTAATTCTCACTGTAGGCGGATTTTACCGGTTCATCCGTTTCTTTAATGTCTCTGACGGCAACTCGCCAAAGAACGAGCGATAATCCCGTGCGAATTGACCCATGTGCCAAAATCCATGGTTATTAGCAACGTCAGCGATTGACTCCCAGGACGACCCATTGAGCAACTCCTCTCGAACGTTATCCAGCCGCAGCCTGACATAGTAAGCTTTCGGACCTTGCCCGAAGCGCTCTTTGAACGCGCGATTTAGGGTGCGTAGAGAAGCTCCGCTTTCGACGCATAGTTCTTCGATAGAAACCGGTGACGCAAAATTGTCCTGCATTATTTCCAATGCTCGGTCGAGAGCCCGGCGTCTGGTTTGGGCCGTACTCTTGTCTTGATGGGCTTCGCTATTTGTCAGGATATTCAGCACTCCAAGCATGAGCGCTTCGTCAACGCCTTCGGTCCATTGCTCCTCGGGATTGCCGAGCAAGCTCGCTATCTCACGCTCCAACCAGTCCATCCTGCGCGCGTTGTCTTCGGATAGCAGCAATCTGACCGCTGGACCGCCCGTTGCCAGGTTATATCCGCAAGACTGCGCAAGTTTTTCGAAACAAGAGGTGTTGAACGAAACAACGTTGCCAAAAAAACGGTCCGTAGACACGCCATCAAAACCATCATTGTTCCCGAATGTGAGGAACGCGTCATGCTCCATGTTGCAACCTTGCCACGAATTGACTGTGCCACGGCGGGAGATACCAAACGTGCTCCAGCCATCGGGTGAGACACCTCGTTGGTGGACTGCCGCATCTAACGAGATCTTCAACACAGAAGAAGTCCGGCTGGTACGAACAGCTAACTGTGTTGTCAGAGGACCTGCGTCCAATTGACGAAAGTCCATTTCCCATGGCGTCATTTCCGCAAGGTCATTTGGGTGCATCAGGTTCAGCCGGATCGCACGTGAACTGTTTTCACCCATGTTATCGACAGAATTAGACAAGTTTGGCCGATTTTTGATGTGGTCCATTCCGGCATCCTGACAGTTTACCGGAAAAGAAAACTAATCCGATAGGGACTGAGTCAAGTGACACATCAAATCCCCAAGCCGCCTATGGGTCGGCCTCGCCTGCCGATCTCCGACGCTCGTTCGGAGAGGGTTGTGACTTTTCTTACCCCACCAGAGTACCAGCGCCTAACGGAACTGGCCAATCAATCCGAACAATCGCTGTCGGCCCAATGCCATGACTTGATTGCTGAGGCGTTGAAACAAGTCGCCACCAACAGGAGAACCCGTAATGAAGACTAGGCTAAAACAAGTTGCGTCGGTAACAGCCGTGCTGACATCACTCCTGGGCGCGCCGGTTGCCGCACAAAGCGAACCAATAATTCACGACGGCGAATTTTCGTACTTGCGAGCCCAATTCGGCGAACAATGGGATGCGCAAGATGCGGATATCGAGACAAGGCTAACTGAAATTCGTGACGCCAATGGTGGTCAGCCACCTAACTTTCTGTACATCCTGATTGATGACGTCAGTTTCGGCCAGATGGGCAACCGGACAATGAACTACGTCACTGGTTTTGACACACCCAACATCAATGATTTTGCATCAGAGGGCATGTCTTTGATGCGAATGTATACAGAGCCGTCCTGCACACCCACGCGTACGGCAATGCTGACAGGCCGCCACCCAGTTCGCGCGGGTGTCGAGGAGGTCAAAGTTGCCCTTGTTGGAGAAGGTCTCTCTGCTGAGGAAGTAACGATTGCCGAAATATTGAAAGAAGAGGGCTACAACACTGCGCACGTCGGCAAATGGCACCAGGGGGACATCGAGCAGGCATATCCGCATAACCAAGGTTTCGACTGGGCAGCATTTCCCCTGCATCAACAGGTCCAACTCAGCCTGATGACACGTGATGCGATGGTCGCCAACAATATGCTCGGCTATCATCCATCCGGCCAATCCAACCAGTTTCAACTGGATGAGCGTTTTAAGCCATACGGCCTAGTAACGGGCGTCGAAGCTGTGGCCGGAGGTCAGGCACGCGAAGTAGACTTGGAGCCGGGCGAGGAGTGGACGCAGGCCAAATACGAAGAGATGAACCTTCGGTATCAGCAACAGGCATTGGAACAGCTAGAACGGTTAGCCGCCAGCGATGAGCCGTTCTTCCTGCAATACTGGCCGCTGTATCCGCTGAACTTTGCTTATCCTGATGAGGCCGTATCTCGGAATGGCGGCTTTCACGCGGATAAACTCCAAGTTCTCGACGCATGGATCGGGGATGTCTTGGCCAAATTGGAAGAAACCGGCAAGGCAGACAACACAATTGTCATGATCATGGCCGACAACGGATTGATGTATCATTACGAGGGAACATCCGGTCTGAACCAGCTCATCTATCGAGGGGGCAAGACACAACATCTGGAAGGCGGGGTTCGGACAGACGCGTTCATCAGATGGCCCGGTGTAATCGAAGCGGGAAGCGCTGCCGGTGACATTGTTCACGTATCAGATTTGTTTACGACCTTCGCCCGAATTGCGGGTGCGACGGACCGAATTCCGCGCGACCGTGTTATTGATGGGGTCGATCAAACGGCACTGCTTTTGGAAGGCGAAGGCAATTCCCGACGCGACTATGTCTACATTTATGAAGGGCCGGTACTGCGTTCTGTCGTGAAGCAGGAGTTCAAAATGCACTTACCAGCGCCGGGACAGCCCGGAGCTGCAGCCCCGGTTTATAACGTCTATCGTGACCCGCGGGAAGAGCATCCCCTAGTGGGGTATTCGCTGTGGTCGGGTGCTTCGTTTCAAGACATGGTGAAGCGACACCAAAAGACCATCGAAAAACACCCTCATAATCCGCTTGGCAAGGGCGTCCCATATGAAGGGATCGAAAACCTCCGGCCCGAAAGTGAACTGGCCCGCGAAGTGTTCTCAAGCTGGCAATAAACCGATCCAAGTGGGTGTAGGGGCTTGAACCGCTGCACCAGCGCCCGAGTTGGGACAATCGCAAAGGCCCCGAAAATGAACACTAGCTCTTTGGCTGACCGAAAATGGCGATTGTCCGCGATGGCTTGCGCCCTTTGGATTGCGTTTGCCTCATCCGCACGTGCAGAAAACCCGACCTGGGAATTCACGGGCTACCTGTATCTTTGGGGACCCGCCTTGAGCGGAGAAACAACGACGGGGACCAACATCTACATCAGTTTCAGCGAGATGTTAGACAACCTGAACTTTGGCCTGATGGGTGCGGTGGAAGCGCGGCGCGGAAAATTCTCGGTCTTTGTTGACGGTTTGTATCTCAATTTGGGCAATGACCAGAATTCTGCCGCTAGTCCGGGTATCCCGGCACCCGGAGACGTCGATGTAAAAGGCACGGTGTTCACTGGTTCGGTCGGGTACGACATAACTGAAACACAAGATGCGCGCTTTTCAATACTGGGCGGAATACGAAGCTTAAACTTTGAAAACACAGTCAGCATCGCTGTCGCGGGCGGATCACGGCGCATTTCCGGCAAATCAACAACTGGGATGCTATCGACGGCTTTTGCTGGACACAGCAACTCACTGACCGTTGGGGGCTATCTTACTACGCCGATATCGGCACCGGAGACAGCGACCTGACAACCCAAGTAAGCCTGGCGGCGAACTACAGGATTAACAATTGGGATCTCGTGATGGGCTATCGGTATCTCGATTGGAATATTGGCAACTCGCGGTCGATCTCGGACTTGACCCTTGACGGTCCATTTGTCGGCGCAAGGTTTGATTTTTGAAACCGGAGCAAATCAGCACCTTTGTTTCATCGAACTCAAGTCTGCGCCTGACGGAGAACGGACCTAATGATCACTTGAGAGGAGGAAGCAAATGACCATCCTACGAATGTTGACCTTGGCCGCCGCTCTTACATGTGGTGGAGCCTTCAACTATGCACTGGCTTCTGAAGACCGCGTCATCCCCATTGAGGGCGTAGCAAACACACGGGATCTTGGCGGCCTGAAGACCGACGATGGGCGTTCTGTCCGTATAGGGCAGCTCATACGTTCCGGCGAAATAGATGGCATGGGCGCCGACGGGATGACTCTGTTAGAAGACCTCGGAGTGACGTCAATCGTTGATCTCAGAACCACATTGGAAGCGACTGCTCATCCGATCCTCTGGCCGGACGGACAAGGACCCGCGCGCTACAATTTTCCCGTTATGGAAAAAGAAGCTCAGATGATTGATGATATGCGCCACGATATTAAGTCTGGAACGGCTACCGAAGCTGTTACAGACGCGCTTTTCTTTGATGCCTTCGGATACATCCCGACCGATTATACTACTGAGTTGCGTGGCTTGTTCGACGTCTTGATCAACCAGCCGGAGGGTGAAGCCGTTCTTTACCATTGTTCGGGTGGGAAAGATAGAACCGGCGTTGCAACGGCCATGGTCCTCAGTGCATTGGGGGTCACGCGAGAGGACATCGAAGCTGATTTCATGATGAGCAATGTCCTCAAAGATGCTGACAACGCGTCTGTGAAGATTGCTGACCAAGTGAATGCCGAACACGGCACCAGCATGCCCCCAGAAGCTGTCTGGCCATCCTTGGGCGTTCGAATAGAGTACTTGGACAACTTCTACAGGAGCGTGAACGAAACCTATGGCTCGGTGGACAATTACTTGCATGAAGGGCTTGGCCTGACGGACGAGGACCTGGAAAAACTACGCAACCGGTACTTGAACTGATCAACCGCGCATGGAAGCTAGCGCCGCTGAAGTCAACTCGATTTAGACCTATAAAACCGTGTTTTGCAGTTCCCGCTTTGTGGGATGAAGCTGGCTTTTGGACAAGGATTGCTTAAGCTGTTCTCCGAAGGGAATTTCCGATGGAGCTAATCCGGATACTCGCGCTAGTCGGCGCTAGCACTCTCTTGGTTGCCATTCCTCGGCCGAACGTAGCATAGATTGTTGGAAACACGCTGGCGTACGGATTTTGCTTCAGCGCGATGACAGTGTTTGGCATAACTATCGGTGTGGCATTGCAACTTGTAGTCGTCGTACTTGGCCTGGCCGCGCTCCTCGAATTTGCGGCTTCTGCTATTCTATGACTGAAATGGATCGGAGTGGCCTATCTGGTCCATCTCGGCGTGAACGCATGGCGTCAGGGCATCGCGGACCTCGACATCCGAGGCGCCAGCCGTGAGCCGCTGACTGCAGTCTTTTGGCAGGGACTACGACTCGCCACGATCAATCCAAAGACGTTGGTATTCAACGCGGCTTTCCTGCCGCAGTTTGCGGTTGCCGGATCAGGCGTTTCTGCCTTGCTTATTACCTCTGCGATCTACCTTGCCGTAATCATGCTTGGTGATCTTAAGTCGGTCGCGTCTGCGCAGACGGCGCGACCCGCAGTAGCTAGGCTCAGGCGGTTGCGTCACAGGTTGACGGGTGTCCTTTTCTTTGGGTCGGGTATCGGTCTCGCTTTGGCGCGAGTTGATAGGTAAACGAATACTTCGAAACAGCAGTAAATTGCTCCGCCTTGTTTAATGGTCATTTTAGGCTCACTGCAGACATCGGAGTGAGCACAGCATCCTGTGATATCGTCGCTCGTCAACGTCGGGTTGTCGTTGTGGGAGAGTAATGCCGATCAGCGGATCAGTCGTGGAAACAACAAACTTACCTGCCATTCGAGCGCTTCGCCCAGTTTGGAACAAAGGACGTATCGTTGGTCAGAAGCAGCCGGAAAAAACCAAAACATGTCTGGGCAATCCGAGTTCTACGTAAGGGTTTTGTTTTCAGCGTGGAAGATCCGGATCATTGCATTCTTGTTCAGATCGTCGGAAAAAGAATGGACATTGCCCGGGAAGGCGCATGGGGTGATCGAAAACACGAAACAAAGCTCGTTGCGATTGGTACGCCGGGAGCCGTTTCAGAACGCACACTTTCCGATACGCTTTTGGAGATGGCATAGCAGCTTACCTACCGGACGTCATGCATAACCACGCTGCAGCCAAGTCAGCAGGCATTGGCATTCACATGCGCAATGACCCAGCGGTCGCAGTCCGCGGTTCAACAACTGACCGGCTATGAGCGGTTATTCAAGCCGTTCCCTAACCGCGCAGATGTCGCACTGCGGCCCGTCATTCCTGACACTCGCTGCAACTGCACAGTCTGGACGGGTGTAAATTCACAAATTCATCCCACGTAGTCGATCCGGCTTTAAAAGGTGGATTCCATAAAATCGAGTTCTCAGGTAATACGTATTGATGGATATCGTCGTCATTACGACCATCATAACTTCTCTTTTTGTAGTAATCGGCCTGGCGGAACCACTTGCCGCACGATTGCGCTTGCCTTACAGCGTTATCCTCGCCGTCCTCGGGATAGTGATTGGGCTTGGCGCGACATTCTTTCTCAACACTAACCTGACGGATGCCCTGAACCCAGGTGCGCAAGCGATTATTGATCTGCCGATCCGGTCTGACGTATTCCTCTATGTTTTCCTGCCAACACTGCTCTTTCAGGCGACGCTCGGCATGAACTTACGCAGGATGCTGGACGACTGGATGCCCATCCTGATGATGGCCGTTGTGGCAGTGATTGTAGCGACGCTTTCCATTGGCTATGCGCTCAGTTGGGTCAGTACGCTTCCGCTGGCCGCGTGCCTGCTGATCGGCGCTATTGTGTCGACAACTGATCCCTCGGCGGTTGTCAGCATTTTTCGATCGATCTCCGCACCACGCAGGCTGTCGCGAATAATTGAGGGCGAAAGCCTCCTTAACGATGCAGCTGCGATTGCGCTTTTCGGGCTTTTCATGAGCTTTGTCATGATCGGACGACCCGATCCGTTGCTAAGTGAAGCCGTGGGGCAATTTCCGCTGTTGATCGCAGGTGGAGCGCTCACAGGTTGGTTCATGGCGCGCATGGCAGTTTGGTTGATGGTTTACGTAGACCGCTGGGAAATGGCGCAGATTTCAATTTCTGTGTCGCTGCCGTATCTCGCGTATATCGTTGCAGAACAAAGCGTTGGGGCTTCGGGCGTCATTGCGGTGGTGGCCGCAGGTCTTACGCTTAACCTCACGGGCCCCGGTCGTTTGTCACCGGTTGCTTGGAGCAATCTGCAAGAAGTATGGGATCTTCTGGCACATTGGGCCGGAGCGCTGATCTTTATTCTTGCAGCATTGTTGATACCGAGATTGTTGGAAGGGGCGCGACCGTCTGATTTTGGCCTGTTGGCTGTGGTGGTTTTTGCCGCAACACTCGCGAGGGCGGCTGTTCTGTTTGGCTTGTTGCCCTTGCTCACGGCAATCGGTGTGTCACCCGCTGTGGAACCCCCCTATCGCACTGCGATGCTGTGGGGTGGGCTGCGGGGTGCCGTGACTCTGGCGCTGGCGCTGGCAGTTACCGAAAGCACGCATATCCCGCTAGAAACCAAGCGTCTGGTCGGCATCCTGGCCACTGGTTTCACCCTGTTTACACTGATTGTACAGGGCACAACCTTGCGTACAGTGATCACAAAACTGGGGCTCGACAGGCTTTCTCCGCTTGATACGGCACTTTCACGCCAAGTGGTCGCAGTGGCCTTACAATCGGTTCGCGAGGACGTATCCCGCACCGCAGAAAACTACGACTTGACCCATGATATCGTCAGAAACGAAGCTATACAGTTTAGCGAACGCCTCGACGAGGCTGTAAAGGCCGCCGAAGACAGCGCTCAGATCCTTGACCGTGACCGGATCACGCTTGGCCTTATTGCGCTGGCCGGTGCAGAACGGGATTCCGTGTTGGCCCGCATGCGAGAGCGCATCATGTCATCGGTTCTGAGCGAGAAGATTCTGTCCGACACTGATCGGCTCATTGAAGGCGCACGGACCGGAGGCAGGATCGGCTACCAACGCGCGTCAAATCGGTCCATCGTTTATGGCAAGTCTTTTCGGATCGCCGTGTTTCTGCACAATCGCCTTCGAATCTCGTTCCCACTTACTCGTATTACGACGGATCGGTTTGAACGATTGCTCATGCAACGTCTGATCCTGCGGGATCTCGACGGATTCGTCCGTGGCCGCATACGCCGGATTCACGGCCGCCGTGTTGCGGAATTGCTTGATGACCTGTTGGCACGTCGATCCGAAGCGGTCGAGGCCGCACTTGACGGTTTGCGGCTACAATATCCAGGGTATGCGGAAAAGCTGGAGCGGCGGTTCATCCGAAGGACAGCGTTGCGACTGGAAGAGCGTGAATACACGGTCATGCACGAGGACGGCCTGGTAGGTGAAGAGCTTTATTCGGTATTGATGCAGGAAGTGGCGGCAAGACGCGCCTTATCTGAAGGGCGCCCGGTACTGGACATCGCCCTGAAAAGAAGAGATCTGGTCAGGCAGTTTCCGCTATTCTCTGATCTCGACAGAGCTTCACTGAGGAAACTCAGTAGAGCTCTGCGAACCCGTTATGCCAACCCAGGTGACACCATCATTTCCAAAGATGAATTCGCCCGTAGTGTTTTCTTCATTGCTTCCGGGGCGGTCGAAGTGGAGTTCGGCAGACACACTGCGCGGTTAGGTCGTGGCGAAATGTTTGGGCAATTGGCGATGTTGATAAAACGACCCCGTCGCGTAAATGTGCGGGCGTTGGTCCCCTCGACACTGCTTGTGCTCGACGAAGCGCGTTTCCGGCGATTACTCCAGCGAAGTGAAACGATGCATAATTCTGTCAAGATGAGCGCAAACAAGCGCATGATCGACCCTGCGCTGTTGGACCTGGATGAGCGCGCAGAACCTTCTGAACAAGAGACCACTTCTTGAGAGTGTCATCAATTGGAACGGAACCGCGACAACCATAGTGTCATTTCAAGGACGCCAGTCGGGTTCGGTTTTGTTTAATGTCTGCTCCAAATCAAAGAGCTTGGTCAGTCCGAATAGCCCTTACTACCCTCAACATCTAGGACAATCGTTCCAGTTTCCGACCTCACAAATTAGAAGCGCCCGCTCCGAGGCAGAAACGACTATTACCGCATTTCAGCGGAGGGAAAGCTGGTCCAGACACCACCAGTTCCGGGCAGCCTGGCAAGTGACGAAGTTGACGCTTTGCGAAGGCTCGGGCAAAGTTTGGCTATGATCCAAACAGTTCTGGTTGATGTCTCCGGAGTTCTCTACCAGGGGGCCGAAGCAATTCCCGGGGCCGCGGAAGCGCTTACCCGGTTGCGCTCCAGCGGGCGGAACGTGAGATACCTCACCAACAGCACCCGACAGCCAAAACACCGCATCATGGAAAAGCTGTACGAGCTTGGGTTTACGATTCAGCCGGAAGAGGTGTTTACACCGGTTGCCGCCTGCCTTGATTGGCTGTCGCGCACGGGGCACAGCCCGCATTTGCTCGTCCACCCTGCACTTGAGGAAGAGTTTTCCGGCTGCGACCGCAGCGGACCGCCCGCCGTTGTTGTTGGCGATGCCGCCCAAGAATTTTCCTATGAAAACATGAACCGGTCATACCGATTATTACAGAACGGGGCACCTTTGATCGCCCTCGCAAACAACCGCATTTTTATGGATCAGGATGGACAACTGAGCCTTGATGCCGGCTGCTTCGTCAAAGCCCTTGAACACGCTACCGGCATCCGGGCTCAGTTGCTGGGTAAGCCAGATCCCGGGTTCTTCAGAGCCGCTATTGCGACCACCAGGGCCGCGCCTGCGCAGTCAGCTATGATCGGCGATGATGCTGAAAGTGATATTGCCGGCGCCTTGGCCGCTGGAATCGCAGAGGCGTATCTGGTGCGCACCGGTAAGTTTCGTGATGGCGACGAGAGCCGGTTTGACCCTGAACCGACGGCGACGGTGGCTGATATTTGCGAAGCAGTGGCCCGTTTAACCAGAGCCGGCAGCATTTAAACGGAATCTTCAACTTGACTGTCGAGGAAGGATTTGACCGTACCGGCAGAATGCAGATAAATCCTCATATGGTTCATCACCCAATCTTATGGACGTTCCGCCGCTGCCCGTATGCAATGCGGGCCCGCCTCGCATTGGTAAGTTCGGGTGTCAAAGTCGAGCTGCGTGAAATTCTTCTTAGGGACAAGCCGCAAGCCTTCTTGCAAACATCTGCAACCGGCACCGTGCCAGCACTTCGGCTTGCGGATAGGGTTTTGGACGAAAGCCTGGATATCATGATCTGGGCTCTTGAACAAAATGATCCGCAGCGGCTTTTGGACATGCCTCAGGAAGGGTGGGACCTGATCAAGGAAAATGATGGCCCGTTCAAGGCTGCCTTGGATCACACAAAATACGCCACGCGCTATCCGGAAGTTGACCATGAAAAAGAGCGCAGGAAAGCTGCAAGCTACTTGGTCAGCCTCGACGAACAGTTGAACGGTCGGTCCTGGCTGTTTGGGCGGCGCCCATCCCTTGCTGATCTGGCTCTTCTGCCCTTTGTCCGCCAATTTGCCCATATAGACAGGCAGTGGTTTGACACACAGGAATGGCCGAGTTTGATTGCATGGCTGGATCGTTTCCTGGCAAGCGAAACGTTCTCGCACGTAATGAACAAATACTCGCCTTGGGCAGAAGGTGACGCGCCACTCTGGTTCAGCGGCCAGGTTCAATGAGGCCGTCAGATCTCTGGCCGATAATCACTATCTTCCAGAAATTTCTAATCTGCTTTCCCAGAGTTGTCTGAAACTATTTGCTTACTGGATTGCAGCCTCGGCGGCATTGCCGCCAATCGAGTTTTTGGAGCGCTTCAGCGGTTTGACCTTCGTCGACTTAGGTCACCATCTTGGCATGTCCATTCGTGCCAATTAGTCCCAAGCTGCGAAGAACGGAAGCTCCCTAAGTTACCACGGTTGCAACTCCATTCCATGGAACCGCGCCATTTTGACGCCCAGGTGTTTTGGGCAGATTGGCTGGGGGCTTTTTTGCCTGGGCGGCATATTGTAGACCTAAGAACGGCTTGGATTTTTGGGAGAAAGACATGCCGGTATCCGGACCACCACTGGCTGCACCAGCAGATTTGACGGACCTGTTTCGACGGGGATTGTCAACGGATCCCGAGGCGACCGCGCTTTATGCACTGGACGAGAAATTCAACTGGCGCGAGTTGGATGCCGCCTGTACGCGGCTCGCGCTGAGGTACCTGAGCCTGGGTTTAAACCCGGGAGACAGGGTCGCCTCGATCATGCCGAACCGGGCGGCGCTTTTGGTCCATTACCTGGCATGTATGCGGGCGGGTCTGGTGGCGATGCCGCTCAACTATCGCTACACGGCTGCGGATATCGACTATGCATTGGGGCTGGCGACACCTGCAGCGCTTCTTGTTCATGCCGAGCGGGCCAAGGATGTGGCCGCAGTACCTGGCGTAGCGCAATTGCCTTTTGGAGTAATTTCGTATGCAGGTGAAATGACCAGCGCGCTCGCCTTCGAAGATCTGCTGAAAGGCGAAGGCGAAGGGACGCTACCGCCGGTTGGAGCCGAGGCTCCGGCGTTTATTTTCTTTACCTCTGGGACCACCGGCAAGCCCAAGGGTGTGACGCATAGTCATTCCAGCATGGGATACATGGTGGCGAGCAATGCGCAGGGGCTGGGCCTAGGTCCCCGGGACGTGGTTCTACCAGCCTCATGGATTTCGCATACCGCTGGATTGCGGCTGACATTTGCAGGGCTTTGGGCCGGCGCTACAACTAATGTTGCGCAACGGTTCACGCCGGACGAGCTTTTGGCGCTCTTGCGGCAGACGCGGCCAACAGTGGCGCAAATATTACCTGCGCCTTTGGCGGCGTTGCTGACAGGACACGGAGCGATGCGTGAAGATTTTGGTTCGCTGAAAACGATGATGGCCGGAGGAGACAAACCCTCGCAAAAGTTAGTCGATGCGTTCGGCGCTTTAGCCGGCGTACCGATTGGGGCGTTTTACGGGATGACAGAAATGGGAACGTCGCATTCCAACACCCACGGGGGCGCTGAAAAGCTCGGAGCAGTCGGGCTGAACAATCCCGGTTTTGTTTCGGCGCTTCACGACGAGGCTGATGAGGAGGTGCCCGTGGGAGTAGACGGTCGGCATTGGGTAAAGAGCCCGACCATGATGACGGAGTATTGGCAGAATCCCGAGGCGACAGCAGCGGCGTTTCGGGATGGCTGGCTCGACACCGGTGATTTAATGCGGCGGGACGAGGACGGCTATTTCTGGTTCCGGGGACGGCGGAAACAGATCATTGTACATGACGGGTCGAATATCAGCCCGGCGGAAGTGGAAGATGCGTTGACAGCACATCCAGCCGTTGCGGCAGCAGTTGTGGTTGGAGTGCGAGACGAAATGCACGGCGAAGATGTTTGGGGGTTTGTGAGCCTGACCGAAGGCGCGGCACCGGTACGTGTCGGAGACATCATCGACTTTGCGCGAGAACAGATTGGATACAAGGCACCGGACGTAGTGCGGATTATGAGTGCGCTGCCTTTGACAATGGGCGGCAAGCTGGATCGGATGGCCTTGAAACAGCTGGCCGCGAAAGAAAGCGGTGCTGCACATGTGCTGTAACGCTCTTGGCGGTCTATTTACAGTTTCGAACGGAATTTTATTGGGTGTTCGCACTTCCAGAGAATTCGCACTGGCAAACCGAATGACCTCTCCTGTTTGGCATCCATACTAACGCGAACAAAAATCGCTATTCACCGATTACACCCTGTAGTCCACAAACTAATCATCAGTGCCCAAAAGCCGAAGCCAAAGGGTGGTTTGGGATCCAGTCAATCTGAGTTGATTGGTCCCGGTCGCATCGGCCAGTTGCAAGGCTTCATCCCAACTTGAGGATCCTGCGGAGCGCCCCGCCACGCCGGGCTGGCGATCACTATCGAACCATGCAATCCGTTAACGGAACTGGTTTGCCATAGTTCTCGCCTGAGCCGAGCAATACGCCGGTATCATCGGGTATTGCACAATTCGACATGCAGCGAGGCGCGAACACGTCTGGACGGGCATCGCAAATGAAACCATCGACATTAGGCATTTTCACCTGCATCAGACTGTCTCGATCCAGGCTTGCTCCTGCGGGTAAGATGTCGTTCAACACTAGGACATGCGCGGTAATGGCATAAACCTCGTCATCGCTCAGTGAATGGGCCGTTGCGAAGGGCATGGCGCGGCGGACGTAATCAAAGAAGGTCGTGGCATGCGGCCAGTAGCTGCCGACAGTTTGCGCAGGCTGTTTTTCGGTATCGGTCAACGGAGGTGTTGAACCGACAAGGGTGGGAAATGCACCGCGATCCAGCAGTACCTTCACGCCTACGCCTTTTTCGCCGTGGCAGGCCGAGCATTTGTCCCTGTATAATTGACGCCCCTCTTCGGCATTACCCATTCCTTCGGGAAGCCCGGTTCCATCGGGGAAAACGTTAAGAGACCAAGCCGCCAGATCTGCTTCGGAGATTGTTCGCCCAAGGCAGAGGGGGCGATCACTGCAATCAGCAGTCTGCGCAACGGCCTGCCCATAGGTCAACAGTGGCATAATGGCGAAGAAAACCAGGTTAACCCGTCGCATTATACACCTCACCATTGCTTTCGACCCGCCATGTCTGAATGCCATTGTTGTGGTAGGATGAGAACTTGCCACGCGCTTCAACCAGTTGCTGAACGAAAGGCTGCGTATAGCCGGTCTCGTCAGTGGCACGGCTCATTAACAGCGTTTCGCTGCCGTCCCATCTCCAAGGTATGGTGAACTCAGTAAGGCATTTTGACATTACCGGCTCTGTTAGTTGCGCCGGGGTCCAATTGCGCCCGCCATCCAGTGACACATCCACCTGTGAAATCTTGCCGCGCCCAGACCAAGCGATGCCTCGGATCTGGTAGAACCCTTTTTCCGGCAGGGATTGACCACCCGATGGGAAGGTGATGATCGATTTGGCCTCCATCACCAGCGAGGATATCCATGCTTTGCCGGATTTTTGCAGATCGGTGTACTGAGCGGTTTCGAACGTCGCAAACAGGGGTTGGTCGGTCACCTCTATCCGCTGCACCCATTTGATGTTCAGATTGCCTTCGCAACCCGGAACCAGCAGCCGTACCGGATACCCCTGCTCCGGGCGCAGCATTTCGCCGTTTTGTGCAAAAGCCAGAATACAATCATCCAGCGCCCGGGCCATCGGCAAGCTGCGCGCCAATGCTCCGGAATCCGCGCCTTCGACGATCAACCACGTGGCCCTGGCTGTGTCGGCCCCTGCCTCACGCAAAAGGTCGGACAGCCGGACGCCGGTCCATTCTGCGCAGCTGAGGAGGCCGTGAATATCCTGCGCGGTCAAATATGGCGACGTTTCCTGCCCGCCATAGGTTGCTTTGCCCCAGATCAGATCGCTGTTGCCGGAACATTCAAGAAACCTGAACGTGGTGACAGTGGGAAATCGGCGCAGATCCTCCATGCTGAGTTCAAGGTTGCGGTCGACAAGCCCGTGAATGGCCACTTTATGCTTGGCCGGATCCATGTCTGCATAGCCACCGTGGGATCGTTCATAGAACAGCCCGTTGGGAGTGATTATCCCGCGCAGATCCTGCAATGGAGTCCCAGTCCAGGAGGACTCGTTCATTGGCGGAACATAGCCCTCGGGCGAGTATTCGGGAGGGGTTGGGCGACGGATCACTGTCTTTTCGAAGGATGACGGGTGGCCATAAGGATTTGTGCCGACCGGATCGCCCAGTTCGGTCGCCCACGGGCGTTGCAAGGGACCTGCCGCTGCACCCTCGGCCCCAAGCCCGGCAACCAATGTGGCCGCCGTGCCGGTGGCCACGCCGACACCGCCCGTCAGCACGCTGCGCCGTGTGACGTTGGTACCGCTTTTGGCCTGGTTATCTTGATCATCATTCATGTCAAATTCCACTTTTCCCGTTCTTGGCGGGCACCACTTATTTCAGTATTGCTTCTACGTCGGCCTCGGTGAACTTGGGCAGGTCTGGTGTTTCGGCCGCGAAGGTGTGACGCAGAAAATTGGCCAATTGTGCGATCTGCGTTGGGGTGAAACGGTCCTTGAAGGCAGGCATCGGGCTGGAATTAGGTGTGGATCTGGGATCCGGAAATCCGTTAGCGATTGCATAGAGCATATTGCGGCCGCCGACCTGCGCAATCGTGGAATTGCCTGCCAGCGGTGGTGCCCCATCTTTCACTCCCTTACCGCGCGGGCCGTGGCACATTGAACAATTGTTCAAAAACAATGCCCGCCCTTCAGGATAGGATTCTGCAATTACCCCATTTGCGGCAGCAAGTGTTAGGTTGCCAGCGACACTTGGCGCGGATGGCAAATCCAGAAGATAGGTGGCGATGGCGAGCCGGTCTTCATCGGTCAACTGCGACAGTGAATTCTCTACCACGAGATACATTTCCTTGAACGCAGTTCCTTTGGGTCCTCTCCCTGTTTTGAAGAATTCGGTCAAATATTCAGCAGTCCATCCGCGTAGTTTCAGGGCCTCTGGCCGAATATCTGGCGCTTCATAGTCTGCAAGCGGTGCCCCGGCCAGCGCCCGGTCATGCTCTGCCGCGCCAAAGATGTTATGTGGCGTGTGACAGGCACCGCAATGACCCAGCCCTTCCACCAGATAGGCACCGCGGTTCCAAGCCGCATCTCGAGAACTGTCCGGATCGAAAGTCCCCCGCTTGGCGAAGAGCACATTCCAAAAAAGCACAAGCTGCCGAATATTGAAGGGAAAGCTCAGTTCATTTTTCGGAACGTCTTGATCCACCGGTGGCTGTGTCATCAGATACGCAAATATCGCATCGGAATCTGAGCGTGTGACCAAATGGTATGATGGATACGGCATAGCAGGATAGAGTGGCTGAAAGGTTTTGTAAGAGCCATACGCGAGTATTTGGTAGAACTCGGCCGAGCTCATGCCTTTGATGCCCTTTTCAGACGGGGTAATATTGGCGGAATAAATTCCACCAAACGGGGTATCAAGTTTGAGCCCGCCTGCGAACGCAGATCCGCCCTCCGTGGTGTGGCAAGACGTGCAGTCGCCGGCCGCGGTCAGGTATTTTCCTCGTGCGATGGTTTCGGCATTGGTGGCGATCGGGTGGTTCTCGACACTAGGTACGGCCCATAGCCAAAAGAAAAGAATAATCAGCGCCACTGCACAGATGGCAATTCGAACTATAACTTTAAACAAACGCGCCATAGTTGCTTCCCGACCAGCCGTTTCGACCTCGAGGGTTTTAGGACAATGCTAAAGCCTTACCACATCTACACATATCTGTCTCGGTGCGAGGTTCAGTTAACGGAAGTTCGGTTTCTCAGGTTTGAGTTTGGACGCGTCCGGATCCTGTTTTCCCGGTCATAGTTGACTAAATTAGCGGGCGACGGATGGTGTATGTTGAGAGCTTGGAATGGGCGGGTTTGGTTACTGAGCTTTGGGAGCTTGTCACATAACTTCGGCGGAGGATGGCGGCGCTTGAGCTGGTCAAAGTAACGGTTCCGTTTCCAGCCAATGACCATGTGCAATTCAGTGGGAGCAGACAAGTCACTAGAGTTGTCCGGAACAACAGTGGACAAACTCACTCGGATAATATCGGCGCGTTCAATGTCGGCACGGATGGGGCTTGCAACTGACAGCGTAGCTTTGGGTAAATCTGCGTCAGTAAGATTGCTTCGTTAGCCACAGCTGTGGTCAGGTCAGCCGAAATCTAATCGGCTTCGGCAGATCTGCTCCTGACAAGTCAACAGAACGCACCTAAATGCGCAAAAAACGACCATCTCGAGGCGACAAAGGCCAGAGATGCACGAACAGTTTTATTCGGGCCTGTCAGATATGGCTGCGCCGCACCGAGAATATCAACATCGCGCCCGAGGCGGGATTTTGCACGCGACAGATCATTTAGGACCATGGCGTCTCTGAAAACAGATGCTGTTACCGCAGGAGTTTCCGGCCCAATCCAGGCGCACAGAAAATGTCACTTTGTACAGCGATCAAATCAAACTGCCCTGTCTTTCGGCAAGACACAAATTATCGCTGATAAATTGAGCGCTGCCGCCGCCTGAAGAAGAGTTAGAGGACTTTCTGATTGTGGTTCGCAAAATCTGGCCCCAGCCAATTCTGCATGACCCAAAACCTGACTGTCGTTGTGGTCGAGCACAACCGAGACCGCGCTTTCGCAATTGTTGATGCCTTGAAAGAGTCCGGGGATGTCGACGTCTATGTAATCGGCAACGTCTCGGGTCTTGCGCGCAAAATTGCCGCGCACAACCCCGATATTGTCCTGATCGATATCGACAATCCATCGAGAGATATGCTGGAAGAGCTGACGGTTGCTTCGGGTCCGCTTGAGCGGCCCGTAGCCATGTTCGTATCTAACGCAGCGGGTCGTTGGGCCAAAGCTGCTGTCGAAGCGGGCGTTTCGGCGTATGTCGTCGATGGTTTGACGGCGGAACGCATCAAACCAGTGATCGACACCGCCATTGCCCGGTTCCAGATGTTGCGTCAAATGCGGACGGAACTGGCCGAAACACGGCGCGCGCTGGAAGAACGTAAAGTGATCGACCGAGCAAAAGGGGTGCTCATGAAAGCCAGAGGCGTGTCCGAAGATGAAGCCTATGCCCTATTGCGCAAGACCGCGATGAACCAGAACCGTCGTGTGGCCGAAGTGGCCGAGGCTTTGGTGACGGCGTCGGGATTGTTGTCATGAGAACGGTTACCTTGCCCGTCGCCTATATGCCGCTTGTCGACGCGGCACCCTTGATCGTCGCTCGTGAAATGGGGTTCGATCATGCAGAAGGTATCTCACTGGACCTTCAACCGGCCCCCTCGTGGTCATCCCTGCGGGACATGCTGGCCTTTGGGCATGTCGACGCAGCGCATCTTTTGTCTCCGGTTCCCGTGGCGATGGCCTTGGGTCTGGGCGGCATTGCGACACCCCTTTCCGCAGTCTCTGTTCTCTCCCTCAATGGCAATGTCATTGGCGTTGGCACCCAATTGGCACGTCAACTGGCAGATCATGGCTACGGCTTTGACTTTATGAATGCCACGGCCGCCGGGTCCGCGTTGGCAAATGCAGCCGGTGACGTTCTTACATTTGGAGTACCGTTCCCCTTCTCCATGCATGTCGAACTGCTGCGTTATTGGGTGGCAGGAACCGAGCTTGCCTCGAAACAAGTCGAAATTCGCACGGTTCCGCCGCCACTCATGGCGCAAGCGCTGGCGGGCGGGGAAATTGATGCCTTCTGCGTGGGCGAACCCTGGGGGACTTTCGCCGTAGACAATAACGTAGGCGCTTTACTGCTGCCGGGTCAGGCGATCTGGACTTGCGCACCGGAAAAGGTTCTGGCCGTCAGAAATGACTGGGCTGAAACCGAGCCCCATTTACTGGGCAGCCTCATGAGGGCGGTTTGGCGCGCAGGCCGGTGGCTGTCCAACCCCGAGAGCCGGACAACCGCATCCGAGATGCTGTCGCGCAAAACTTATCTCAACGTCTCGCCAGAGTTGATTGATCGCGCGCTTTTGGGCGAATTCACGATCTCCGCGCTAGGGGAGCAGCGCCATGTGAACGGTTTTATCGAGTTCTTTGCCGGCGCGGCCACTTTTCCTTGGCGCAGCCAGGCGAAATGGGTCGCGCATCAGCTGGCGAAACGAAACGGGCTGGACCCGGCGACAGCGGAACGTCAGGCGGCCAAGGTCTTTCGCAGCGACCTGTATCGCCGGGAATTGCAGGGATTGAGTGTTGAGACACCCGGTGCCTCGGAGAAACTGGAAGGGGCACTACCCGAGTCGACGGCTGTGGCCTCGGCGACCGGCAATCTGATTCTGCCTCGAAACGTGTTTTTCGACCGGCGCATTTTCGAGCCGACCGGGTAAGTTTGCACAAAAATTTTGCAGTGCAGCATCCGCTCACGCTGCATCGCAGAAATTTCTACGCCAAATTGTCGAAAACTGATGACGCGCCAGCGTGCGACTGGCTTAATCAACTCATCGGCAGGCAACGAAGCCCACCGACAGAATTCGCCCAAAGTACTGGGCACCCAACAAGAGCAAAGCCGCTCGACCAACCGCCAACTCCTCCCGGCGGTGTGTGTCGGCGGCTTTTTTGTTTGCCCAAGGGGTTGGGCTGAACCGAAAGGGATCGAAATGAAAAAGCTACTTCTGAGCCTCGCGGCAACGACAGCGCTTGTGTCTCCGGCATTGGCTGAGCTGGAGCTGGAAAAAGACGAACTGACCTTTGGCTTTATCAAACTGACCGATATGGCGCCGTTGGCTGTTGCCTATGAGCAGGGGTATTTTCTGGACGAGGGCCTGTTCGTCACATTGGAGGCACAGGCCAACTGGAAAGTCCTGTTGGACGGAGTGATCGACGGGCAGTTGGACGGGGCGCATATGCTTGCTGGGCAACCTTTGGCCGCGACCATCGGATACGGGACCGAAGCGCACATCATCACGCCTTTTTCCATGGACCTGAACGGTAACGGCATCACCGTGTCCAACGAAATATGGGACGAAATGAAGCCGAACATCCCTGTGATGGAGGACGGCCGCCCTCAGCACCCGATCAGCGCCGAGGCACTGGCTCCGGTCGTCGAGAAATACAAATCCGAAGGCAAGCCCTTCAACATGGGCATGGTTTTCCCGGTTTCGACCCACAATTACGAACTGCGTTACTGGCTGGCAGCTGGTGGTTTGCATCCGGGCTTCTACAGCCCGGAAAACGTAACCGGTCAGATCGGTGCGGATGTGTTCCTGTCGGTGACCCCTCCCCCGCAGATGCCTGCGACGTTAGAGGCTGGTACGATCTACGGATACTGCGTGGGTGAGCCGTGGAACCAGCAGGCCGTCTTCAAGGGCATCGGCGTCCCGGTGATCACCGACTATGAGCTTTGGAAGAACAACCCCGAGAAGGTCTTTGGCATCAACGCCAAGTTCGCCGAGGAGAATCCAAACACAACTCTGGCCGTGACCAAGGCGCTTATCCGCGCCGCGATGTGGCTGGATGAGAACGACAATGCCAACCGTCCCGAGGCAGTCGAGATCCTTAGCCGCCCGGAATATGTGGGCGCGGATTATGACGTCATCGCCAACTCGATGACCGGCACCTTTGAATATGAGAAGGGTGACAAGCGCGACGTCCCCGATTTCAACGTATTCTTCCGCTATAACGCAACTTACCCGTTTTACTCGGACGCCGTCTGGTACCTGACCCAGATGCGCCGTTGGGGTCAGATCGCCGACGCGAAGCCTGACAGCTGGTATGACGAGGTGGCCAAGTCGGTCTACAAGCCCGAGATCTATCTGGAAGCCGCGCGTCTGCTGGTCGACGAAGGTTTGGCGAATGAGGCCGATTTCCCCTGGGACAGCGACGGCTACAAAGCGCCGACCCCGGCCGAGGATATCATCGACGGCATCGCCTATGACGGCCGCACCCCCAACGCCTATCTCGAAAGCTTGTCCATCGGTCTGAAGGGCGATCAAAAGATCGTCGGCTCAGACGTGCAAGGCTAATCCCACACAGCCACGCCCGGCTTGAACCGGGCGTGGCGCCCACCAGTGCCCCGCCAACGCAAGGACACATCAGATGACAACGGTCGATCCAGAATTCAACGCAGACGCCGCCCGCGAGGAACGTCGCGCCCGCCTTTTCACCCGCATCAATGCCGCCGACAAATGGTTTCAGGTTCTTGGCCTCAGCTGGGCTACGCCGGTTCTGAAAGCTGCCGCCGGAGACAACCCGCGTGCCCAGATGACCGAGATCTGGCGGTTGCTGATCGTGCCTCTGTTGTCGATCTGTGCCTTCCTGCTGTTGTGGGCGACATTGGCCCCAAAAGTGCAAACCTCTCTGGGCGCGGTCCCCGGACCGGCTCAGGTCTGGGCAGAAATGGTCAACCTGAATGAGGACGCGCAAGCCAAGGCCGCCAAGCGCGCCAAGTTCGAAGCAATGGTCGAGAAGCGGAACCAGAAGCTGATTGATGCGGGTCGCGGGGATGAGGTCAAACAGGTCGCCTATACCGGCGCGCCGTCGTACTATCAGCAAATCTGGACCTCGATCAAAACCGTGTTCTTCGGCTTTTTGATCGCGACAGTCGTGGCCGTTCCGCTTGGGATCGCAGCCGGTCTGTCGCCGACTGCAAACGCCGCGCTGAACCCGCTGATCCAGATCTTCAAACCGGTCTCGCCATTGGCTTGGCTGCCGATCGTGACCATGATCGTTTCGGCCGTTTACGTCACCAATGACGGCTGGTTTGCCAAGTCATTCCTGATCTCTGCTATCACTGTAACACTGTGTTCGTTGTGGCCCACCCTGATCAACACGTCACTGGGGGTGGCATCCATCGACAAGGACTTGGTCAACGTCTCCAAAGTCCTGAAAATGAACACTTACACCAAGATCACCAAACTGGTGTTGCCCTCGGCCCTGCCGCTGATCTTCACCGGTCTGCGCCTCAGCTTAGGTGTCGGCTGGATGGTTCTGATCGCGGCTGAAATGCTGGCGCAGAACCCCGGTCTTGGCAAATTCGTCTGGGATGAGTTCCAGAACGGTTCGTCCAGCTCTTTGGCCAAGATTATGGTTGCGGTTTTCACCATCGGCATCATCGGCTTCTTGCTGGACCGGGTGATGTACGCGCTGCAATCCCTCTTCACCTTTTCGAATAACCGGTGAGCGAAATGAGCATTCTTAGCTTCAAGAACGCCTCGAAATCCTTCGGTGAAGGCACCGCGCGCGCGGATGTGCTGAAAGGCATCGATCTGGACGTGCAGGAAGGTGAGTTTCTGGTGATCCTCGGGTTTTCAGGCACCGGCAAGACAACCCTGATCAACTTGATGGCAGGGCTGGACACCCCAACCAGCGGAGAGGTCACGTTCAAAGGGGCACCGATCAAGGGTCCGGGCCCGGAACGCGGGGTGATTTTTCAGAACTACTCGCTGATGCCGTGGCTAACGGTCAGCGGCAACGTAGGGTTGGCCGTCGATACCGTCTTTCCCAACCTCAGCAAGACAGAAAAGGCCGAGAAGGTAGCGCATTACGTGCAAATGGTGGGACTTAACCACGCGGCAACACGCCGCCCGGCGGAACTATCCGGCGGGATGCGCCAGCGGGTCAACGTGGCTCGGGCGCTGTCGATGAACCCTGAAGTATTGCTGCTGGATGAGCCGCTGTCCGCGCTCGACGCGCTGACCCGCGCCAATCTGGCGGATGAGATCGAACACATCTGGGAAGCCGACAAGAAGACCTGCGTTCTGATCACCAATGATGTGGACGAGGCAATAATTCTGGCCGACCGGATCGTTGCCCTGAACCCAGATGGCACGCTGGGGCAGGAATTCCGCGTCTCGATCCCACGCCCGCGCGAACGCGGAGCCATGAACAACGATGAGACGTTCAAACGCCTGCGTGCCGACGTCACCAAATACCTGATGGATGTGGGGATCGAAGCCAAGGTCGAAGGCTCGCGCATCCTGCCCGACGTCACGCCAATCCATGGCGTACCTACGGCGGTGGCCGAAGCGCAGAAGGGGATGATCGAGAGCCGTTTCCTCGACTTCTCGCAACTGCACAAAGTTTACCCGACGCCCAAAGGCCCGCTGACCGTGGTCGAGGATTTCGATCTCAAGATCGACAAGGGCGAGTTCATCTCGCTGATCGGCCATTCGGGTTGTGGCAAGTCCACGGTTTTGACCATGGCGGCAGGGCTTAACGAAATCTCTAAAGGCGCGATCAAGCTGGATGGCCGCCATGTCGAAGGGGCCGACCCAGAACGCGCGGTGGTGTTCCAATCCCCCAACCTGTTCCCGTGGCTGACCGCCAAGGAAAACGTCGCTATCGGTGTCGACAAGGTCTACCCCAAGGCCACCATGGCCGAGCGGCAGGATGTCGTTGAATACTATCTGGAACGCGTCGGTCTGGCCGATGCGATGGACAAATCTGCCTCCGATCTGTCGAACGGCATGAAACAACGTGTCGGCATCGCGCGCGCTTTTGCCCTGTCCCCCAAACTGCTGCTACTGGATGAACCCTTTGGGATGCTCGACAGCCTGACGCGTTGGGAATTGCAGGAAGTATTGATGGAGGTCTGGTCCCGTACCAAGGTCACCGCGATCTGTGTGACCCATGACGTGGACGAGGCGATCCTGCTGGCCGACCGCGTGGTGATGATGACCAACGGCCCACAGGCGACAATTGGCAAGATCACCAAGGTTGACCTGCCGCGACCAAGGACCCGCAAAGCACTTTTGGAGCACCCGGATTATTACGCCTACCGGCAGGAGGTTCTCGATTTCCTAGAAGAATACGAACACGGCGCCAAGCCGAAATCGCCCGCCCCCAAGGCGATTGCAGCGGAGTGAAACCATGAAACAAAGACTAGTTGTCATAGGCGCAGGCATGGCTTCGGGCCGGGTGCTGGAACATCTGACCGATGCTGCGCCAGATGCGTTCGATATTACCCTGTTCAACGCCGAACCGCGTGGGAACTACAACCGCATCATGCTCAGTCCGGTTCTGTCGGGTGAGAAAACCTATAAAGAGATCGTCACCCATGACGACACCTGGTATGCCGAACGCGGCATCGCCTGCCGTTTCGGCGAGAAGGTCGAAAAGATCGACCGCGAGATGAAGGTGGTGGAAGGCGCGACCGGGCATGTACCTTACGACAAGCTGGTGATCGCCACCGGGTCGAACCCGTTCATTATCCCCCTGCCCGGTCATGATCTGGATGGCGTGATCGCCTATCGCGATCTGGAAGACACACAGCAGATGATGGGAATGGGCCCGGACAACAAGGTCGTCGTGATTGGCGGCGGTTTGCTGGGACTAGAGGCCGCCGCAGGGATGGCCGCACACGGCGTTGACGTCACCGTCGTACACATCATGGGTCATCTGATGGAACGCCAGCTGGACGAGGCCGCCGGGTACCTGTTGAAAAAGTCGCTGCAGGACAAAGGCATCAAGATTTGCCTGCAGGCGAACTCCAAGGAAATACTCGGACAAGACGGCAAGGTTCGTGCGCTGTTGCTGGACGACGGAACCGAATTGCCCTGCGATTTGCTGGTCATGGCCGTGGGCATCCGCCCCAACACGGCGCTGGCGCAACAAGCAGGGCTCGCCACCGGTCGCGGCATCCATGTCGATGACCAGATGCTGACCTCAGACCCGGACGTCTATGCAGTGGGTGAATGCGTGGAGCATAACGGAGATGTCTTCGGCCTTGTCGCGCCACTTTACGATCAGGCAAAGGTGGCGGCACAAGCATTGTTGGGTGAAGAGGCCGCGTTCGTTCAGAAAACACTGTCGACGAAGCTGAAAGTCACTGGCTGCGACCTGTTCAGCGCGGGCGATTTTGCAGACGCCCCGGGGCGCGAGGATATCGTGTTTCGAGACCCCTCGCGCGGTGTCTACAAACGTCTTGTTATCGAAGGAGATCGCCTGATCGGCGCCGTCATGTATGGCGACACTGCCGACGGCAGCTGGTTCTTTGGCCTGATCAAAGACGGCCCCGATATCGATGAGATGCGCGAGACGCTGATCTTCGGGCCAGCCTATCAGGGGGGGGACACCGCGGACCCTCTCTCAGCCGTTGCAGCATTGTCGCCTGAGGCGGAGATCTGCGGCTGCAACGGCGTATGCAAAAGCGATATCGTCGAGGCGATCAGCACAGGTGCCAATGATCTCGGTGCCGTTCGGGCAACCACAAAGGCCAGCGCCTCATGCGGGACATGCACGGGGTTGGTCGAGCAATTGCTTCGGGTCACTTTGGGCGACGGCTTCGAAATGCCGACCGCTCAACCGATCTGTGGCTGCACGGACCTGACGCACGAGGATGTGCGCCGTCTGATCAAAGGGCAGGAACTGAAGAGCCAGGCTGCCGTCTGGCAGGAACTCGGCTGGAATACGCCCAACGGCTGCCACGTCTGCCGCCCGGCGATCAACTATTACCTGTTAGCGGACTGGCCGCTGGAATATCAGGACGACCCGCAAAGCCGGTTCGTGAACGAACGCAAGCACGCCAACATTCAGAAAGACGGCACGTTCAGCGTTGTGCCCCGTATGTGGGGCGGGATCACTACACCTGAAGAGCTGCGTGCCATTGCGGATGCAGCTGACAAGTACGACGTGCCGACAGTCAAGGTCACCGGTGGTCAGCGTATCGACTTGCTGGGCGTCAAGGGTGAGGATCTTCCCGCGATCTGGTCGGATCTGAACAAGGCCGGGCTGGTCTCGGGTCATGCGTACTCGAAGGGCTTGAGAACGGTCAAAACCTGCGTCGGCACCGATCATTGTCGGTTTGGAACGCAGGACAGCACCGGACTTGGGGTCAAGCTTGAGAAAGTCCTTTGGGGGTCTTGGACGCCCCACAAACTAAAGCTCGCCGTGTCCGGCTGCCCCCGCAACTGCGCCGAGGCAACCTGCAAAGATATCGGCGTGGTCTGTGTTGACTCGGGCTATCAGATCAGCATCGGCGGGGCCGCCGGCATGGATGTGAAAGAGACCGAGCTGCTGTGCCAGGTGCCAACCGAAGACGAAGCGATTGAGGTCGTGATGGCCGTCACGCAAGCCTATCGCGAAGGCGGCAAGTATCTGGATCGGCTGTACAAATGGCTGGGGAAGGTCGGCATGGATTGGGTCAAGGCTCAAGTCATTGACAATCTGGAAAACCGCGTCGCCTTGGTCGAACGGTTCGAACTGTCGCAAAGCATCTACCGCAAGGACCCATGGGCCGAGCACGTGCGGGACAAGGCGCAGACTTACGCGCCGATTGCAGATTTCACCTTGGAGGCCGCAGAATGAGCTGGATCGACATCGGACATATCGACGAAGTACCATTGCGCGGCGCGCGTTTGGTGAAAACACATATCGGTTGCATCGCGGTCTTTCGAACGGCCGAGGCTGAGGTGTTTGCGGCGACCAACAGCTGCCCGCACCGGGGCGGTCCGTTGTCCGAAGGTATCGTACATGGGCAATCCGTTACTTGCCCTCTGCACAATTGGGTCTTTGATCTGAACACGGGCGAAGCGCAGGGTGCGGACGATGGGCGGATCACCACTTATCCGGTACGTCTTGAAGGTGGCCGCATCCTGCTGGACGACAGCGCTGTAGCTCAGCGGAGTGCAGCCTGATGGACGGCACCGGCCTGCCCGAGGTTAGATCGACCTGCGCATATTGCGGTGTTGGATGTGGTGTCCTGCTGCGCCCTGACGGAGCCGGAGGATTGTCGGTTCGAGGCGACCCGGACCATCCCGCGAATTACGGGCGTTTGTGCTCCAAAGGTATGGCCTTGGGCGAAACGGTAGGAATTGATCACCGTTTGCTGACGCCCAGAGCATACGGCAAGGACGTTCAGTGGGACGAAGCTCTGCAATTGGTCGCCGATCGCTTTTCGTCCACCATCGAGGCATACGGGCCGGACAGCGTCGCATTCTATGTTTCCGGGCAGCTGTTGACCGAAGACTATTATGTCGCCAACAAACTGATGAAGGGCTTCATCGGTTCCGCCAATATCGACACCAATTCAAGGCTTTGCATGGCCTCAACCGTGGCGGGGCACAAACGTGCTTTCGGGACAGATACGGTCCCGGGAACCTATGAGGATCTGGATCAATCCGATCTTGTGGTTTTGGTGGGATCCAACCTCGCTTGGTGTCATCCAGTGCTCTATCAACGCGTGCTCGCAGCGCGGATGGCGCGCGGGACAAAAATTGTTGTTGTCGATCCGCGTCGAACAGCAAGTTGCGATCAGGCGGATCTTCATCTGGCGCTGAAACCGGGCAGTGATGTTTCCTTGTTCAACCAGTTGCTGCGCAGAATTCACGCAGGGGGGCATTTCGATCAGGAGTTTCTAGATCGGACAAGCGGCTTCGCAGAGGCCATAAGCGCGGCACAGCAGGACGATCCATCGGTAACTGGCCTAAGTCGATGTGAGATCGAGAAGTTCTGCGAACTTTGGATAGAAACCGAACGTGTGGTGACGATCTTCAGCCAAGGCGTGAACCAATCCTCCAGCGGAACGGATAAGGTCAACGCGATCTTGAATTGCCATCTGGCGACAGGTCGGATTGGGCGTGAGGGAATGGGACCGTTTTCGGTCACCGGACAACCCAATGCCATGGGCGGCCGAGAGGTAGGCGGGCTGGCCAACACGCTGGCATGCCATTTGGAAATCGAAAATAAGGACCACCGCTTAGCCGTCCAAGACTTCTGGAATGCGCCATCCATGCCTCAGAAGCCGGGATTAAAAGCGGTCGACCTGTTTCGAGCCGTCGAGGACGATCAGATCAAGGCCCTTTGGATTATTCACACCAACCCAGCAGTATCAATGCCCGACGCTGATCGCGTGAAAGGTGCGATATCGAACTGCCCATTCACGGTTGTCAGCGATATGACGGCCAACACGGATACCGCCCGCCTCGCAGATGTGCTGTTACCAGCGGCGGGTTGGGCCGAAAAAAGCGGGACCGTAACCAACTCCGATCGCACGATCAGCAGACAACGCGCCGTGTTGGCACCTCCGGGGCAGGCTCGTGCGGACTGGGATGTCTTGGCCGAAGTGGGGCGACGCATGGGATGGACAAAGTCTTTCAACTACGACTCCCCGGCGCAGATTTTTCGAGAGTATTCGGCAATGTCATCTGTTGCGAAATCATTTGGCAAGGACTTCGACATTTCCGCGTTTTCGAACATTGATGACGATGAATATGCTGAGTTGAGCCCAACGAGATGGCCGGTGATATCACACGCTACCGACGGGCGGTTTTTTGGCGACGGACGGTTCTTTCATCCAGACGGAAAAGCGCGTTTTGTACCAGTAACCCACAGCGCACCCAAGGCAGAAACATCAAAGCGATTTCCGTTTCTTTTGAACACCGGGCGGAATCGAGACCAATGGCACACTATGACCCGGTCTGGTTTGTCGCCCCGGTTATCGGCCCATCTTGCCGAACCCTTTGTGGACATAAACCCAGAGGACGTCTGCCGCCTGGGCCTCGCCTCTGCAGACTTGGTCGAGCTCGAAAGCCCCGTTGGCAAGGGAATATTCCGTCTTCGTATCACCGATACTGTCCAACCCGGCCAGGTGTTCGCGCCCATTCACTGGACTGGTGAAACGGCTCCGACTGCCCGTGTTGATACGCTTGTTCCAAGTGTTACCGACCCAATCTCTGGTCAGCCGGAGAGTAAGGCAACCGCAGTATCTATTCGGCGTATGGATGCCGCCTGGTATGGGTTCGCAGTGTCGGTTGCGACCGCATCACCCAAGGCGGACTACTGGGCAAGGGCTAAAACGGACAAAGGTTTCAGGACAGAGCTGGCAGGATATCGTGCCATCGACGACTGGGAGAGCACGGCCCGCGAATGGTTCAGCATACCCGACGCTGTGGCCACTTCGATAGAGGATCCAAAGCGCGGGTCATTCAGGATTGCGTTTTCAAAAGGAGAGCGGCTGTTGGCCGTGTTGTTTGTATCCTCTGAGCCGATCACACTGATGCGAGACTACCTTGCAACATTGCCAGAGGTCGCACCTTACCAAATATTGTCCGGCCGCTCATCCGTGGAATTAGAGGATTGCGGACCGATGATCTGTTCGTGTTTCGGAGTTGGGCTAAAAACCTTAGTCCGCGCAATTCACGACGAACAGTTGATTGACGTGGACGAAATCGGAGAAGCCCTTCAAGCGGGAACGAATTGTGGTTCATGTCGGCCAGAGCTCGCCGCTTTGATCAACGAATATGCGAAACCGTTGGTCAACAATCCAGGCACAGGACCCATTGATTTCCGTGAACTGACGTAATTCTCGGTTGCTAAAACGATCAGAGAACATGTCAGTTCTGATCAGGTTGACGGATGCGCAAGTGGCGGGATTGGAAACCTATGTTTTTAAGTTCCGCGGCAAACCTCGCGTTAATGGTCCCCACGTTTTTACCAGTATTTTTATTTATTAACAATGTGTTAAGAGGGACCAATGCGCGTGCAAAACACGATTTGCACAACAGCCCTACAAACGGTGGAAGCGGTGGCGCAACCGGGTTGTGCTTCGTGCTTGGCAAGTTTTAGGACTGGCGGCGGGTCGCTACTCGTCACGACAGGTTCCCGATGGTCATCCGGTCGACAATCGCCCTCGCCGCACATGTTGTCGATTGGTAGCGTATCCTGCCCTGGCAAGCGCGTGAAGTTGGGGTATGGTAAGGGTCATTACGCCCAAAAAACAATGCGCCAGATGTGTTGGCAGCCCATGTCATATCGTTGTTGTGAAAAGCCCGCAAAAGGCGCGTTAACCCATGAACCTGAAAGGTGACATATGTCTTTCTCCAGCCGCTCCAAAATTTCTCGTCGCCAGTTTCTCGCCACAACAACTGCCAGTGCTGCAGCCATAACTCTGCACCCATTCTCGGCTGCTGCGGCCAACAATCAAGCGCATTTGCGGATCATGGAAACCACGGACATTCATGTCCATGTCTTCCCTTATGACTACTATGCGGACAAACCTCGTGACACGGTGGGCCTGTCCCGCACAGCTTCGATCATCAATGAAATCCGATCCGAAGCGACGAACTCACTTCTGGTCGACAATGGTGACTTTCTACAGGGTAATCCGATGGGCGACTACATCGCCTATGAGCGGGGTATGAAAGAAGGGGACAGCCACCCAATTATCACCGCATTCAACACGGTCGGCTACGATGCTGCTACATTGGGGAACCACGAATTCAACTACGGCCTGGAATTCTTGGACAAGGCTCTGGCCGGGGCGGACTTCCCGGTTGTTCTGGCCAATGTCGCAAAAGAGAAAGGGGCGACCCCTCGCGACGACAAGACGCTTGTGCAGCCCTACGCCATTCTCGACCGTGAAATCGAATTGGGCGACGGAACTAAACATCCGATCAAAATCGGCGTCATCGGCTTTACGCCACCGCAGATCATGAGCTGGGACCGTAGACATCTGGACGGCAACGTTCAAACCCGCGACATCGTCGAAACGGCACAAGCCTATGTACCCGAAATGAAGGAACAGGGGTGCGATCTGATCATCGCCCTGTCACATTCGGGGATTGGTGCCGCCGATCATGAAGAGGGTATGGAAAACGCTTCGGTCGTTCTGGCTGGTGTCGACGGGATCGATGCGCTGGTTACCGGTCACAATCACCTTGTCTTCCCGTCGCCGACCTTTGCAGACCGTCCGGGCATTGATGTGGAAAAAGGCACCCTGATGGGCAAACCTGCGGTCATGGGCGGCTTTTGGGGGTCGCATCTTGGCCTGCTGGACCTGCTGCTGGAGCGGGACGGAAATGAATGGCGGGTGGTTACCACAACGTCCGAGGCACGACCCATTTCCAAACGTAACGAAGACCGTTCGGTAACTGCTTTGGTCGGCGACGATCAGAAGGTTCTCGACTCGGCCGCGAAGGATCACGATGAAACCTTGGCCTATGTTCGTCGTGCGGTCGGCAAAACCTCGGCCCCGTTGCACAGCTACTTCGCGCTGGTCGCGGATGACCCATCTGTCCAGATCGTGTCGATCGCGCAGAAATGGTATGTTGAAGAGATGCTGAAAGGCACCGAGCACGAAGGTCTGCCGATCCTATCGGCAGCAGCACCGTTCAAGGCTGGCGGTCGAGGTGGCCCGGAATACTATACAGATGTTCCTGTCGGCGACGTTGCAATTAAAAACGTAGCAGATCTCTACCTCTACCCAAACACAGTGCGCGCGGTGCGTGTGAATGGTGCGCAGGTGCGGGGTTGGTTGGAGCGGTCTGCCGGCATGTTCAATCAAGTTGAAGCTGGCTCAGAGGATGCGATCCTGCTGAACCCTGAGTTCCCGTCCTACAATTTCGATGTGATGGACGGTGTAACTTATCAAATCGACCTGTCCCAGGCTTCGCGCTTTGGACCGAAAGGTGAGGAGGTAAATCCCGATGCTGCCCGGATCGTGAACCTTGCCTTCAACGGCGAACCCGTCACGGATGACATGGAATTCATCATCGCCACCAACAACTACCGTGCATCCGGCGGCGGCTCGTTCCCCGGTGCGCTGGGTGACACAATCGTCTTTGAGGCCCCGGACACCAACCGTGACGTCATCGTGCGCTATATTGTCGAGCAAGGCACAATCGACCCAAAAGCAGATGCCAACTGGTCGTTTGCTCCGCTTGAGGGCACGACAGTGTTGTTCGAGACCGGTCCAAAAGCCCGGGACTACATGGATGACGTCAAAGGTGTCTCAATCGAGGATGCCGGGGAAGGCTCGGACGGCTTCGCAGCTTTCCGCATCAAGCTCTGAGCCAATCGATAAGTGTCTTCTATTATCTCACCCGCCACCTGAGTGTTTCGGTGACGGGTTTGCGCTGAGGATGTATCAGCCCCAGCTTCCGGCCTTTCGTGTCGAACGCATATCAAACAGCCATGGCAGCGATATCATTTTCCAGACAACTTGACTGTCACTCGTAACCCGTGTGCGGGTCACTCTATGCCCTTTTTGGGAAAGGCTTCCTGCACTTCACCAAAAAAAGAACGGCTGAACGAACCAATCGTGTGTTAGCTCTGCATAGCTGATCGAGAAGCCTATCACGTGCTCAGCGCCACTTAGTGTGGAAAACCGCGCATCGGCTTTGACTTCGATCATCCCGTTGCCGGATACGACGCCATGTGAATCCGGCATTGCAACCGCCAGATTGTCGAAGGTGGTCTTGCTTCCATCAATGGCCAACCCGTTTCCGAGGCCACCTCCTCTGCGAAGTGTAGTACCTCTGCTTCCGGGACCTTTCCGTCGCCATCCAAGTCGATATGGGCAAAGATCTCTGCGCCTTCATCATACGAGGGCAAGATGCGGATACGTATGGCCGCACGCTCGAGACCTATGGAAAGAATGGCTTGCTGTTCGACTTTGGTGTGCGGGTGGGCGGCAAGCGGTCCGGTAAGAAGAAGCAGTGCCAGGAGAAAACGCATCATTGTGCTCCGATCCAGCCTGCTCCGTAGTCGTTAAGCGTGTTTCGGTACATGCTGTACGCATGCTCTTGCCCTGGCGTTTCACGTACAGAATTGGTCGCGTTGGACTGCGATGCTGAACTGTTCGAAATCAGTAGTATCCCTCGAATTTCTAGTGCCGCGAAAGGAAATGCTATCGGCTTTGGCTAGAAGCCTGCATGGGGCGGCAATCACCCATCCGATCTACCACCAGGCGCAAACCGGCATCAGCTGCATCGCGCACAGCCTTGGCAAACAGCGTGACGTCGATACTGGTGGCCAGAAAGGTAACGCCCAGATCCAGACACTTACGCTGCATCTCAGGATCAAGTGTCAGGATACCTGCCGCCTTGCCCGCCGCCACGATGCGGGTGATGGCGTCCAGAACTGCCACGACCACTTCGGGGTGACCCGCGTTACCGATATGCCCCATATCGGCGGCCAAATCCGAGGGGCCGACAAAAACACCATCTACATCGGTGGCCAGAATGTCATCCAACGCCTCAAGCCCGGCGCGGTTTTCAACCTGCACCAGCAAGCAGATCTGATCATCCGCGGTTGCCAGATAATCCGGGATCGCAGCAAAGCGCGACGCGCGCGCAAGCGCTGAACCGACGCCGCGCACTCCATGAGGCGGGTATTGTACAGCGCGCACCAGATCCCGCGCCTGATCACCACTTTCGACCATCGGCACCAGAATGTTCTGAATGCCCGCATCCAGATACTGTTTGATCATCCACGCCTCGCCGATCGGCAGGCGCGCGACGGGTGCACTACCCGATCCTTCGATCACGCGCACCTGTTCCAGTACCGAGCGCAAGTCGTTTGGCGCATGTTCCCCGTCAACCAACAGCCAGTCGAACCGTGCGGTCGCGGCGATTTCGGCGGCGTAGGCGTCGGCCATGCCGACCCAACAACCGACCTGAGGCTTTCCGGCTGCCAGGGCCGCTTTGAACGTGTTCTTTGGCGCAGGCATTCACAGCGCTCCTTCAGGCAAAATTGATATCGACCGATCCGAACGGACCGAAATCCGCGTGGATTTCCGTGCCCGAGGGGCATTCAACTGGGCGGATGAAGCTGCCCGACAGGATCACCTGACCGGGTTCGATGCTTTGGCCGTATTGCGCCATGCGGCGGGCCAGCCAGACTACGCTTTCGACCGGGTCATTCAGCACTCCCGCGCCCAGCCCCGTTTCTTCGATTTCGCCATTGCGGAAAGTCAGTGCGCCGACCCAGCGCAGGTCACAGGCTTCGACCGCGTGCCGGTCGTTGCCCAGAACAATGCCCGCATTGGCGGCATTATCACTGATCGTGTCAAAAACTGTGCGTGCTTTACTGGTTTCGGGGTCCACTCGTTGAATGCGCGTGTCGAGGATCTCAATCGACGGGGCGACGTAATCCGTGGCCGCAATGATATCGTCGCGGGTGACATGTTCACCGCCCACTGCAGATTTCATGACGAACGCGATTTCGGCTTCGATCCGAGGCTGGATGAAGCGGTTCGCGGGTACGGTCGCGCCATTTTCGAACGCCATGTCATCGAACAGAATACCGCTGTCGGGGATGTCTATATTCAGCGCATATTGCATCGCCTTCGAGGTCAGCCCGATCTTCCAGCCGATCACCTTGCGCCCTTCGGTCAGCTTCTGGCGATAGATGGCGTTCTGTACCTCATATGCGTCATCCATCCCCATCTCGGGATGGCGCAAGGTCAGCAGGCCAATCTGCTCGCGCGTACGCTCTGCCTGTAGCAAGTCAGCGGCAGCGCGGTTGTGATCCTCGGGGGTCATACCTGTTCGTCCTCAACCGTGTTGCGCAGCGTGCCGATGCCTTTGACCGAAACCTCGACCATGTCGCCCGGCGCCAGATATTTCGGGGGATCAAACCGCGCCCCTGCCCCTGTGGGGGTGCCAGTGACGATGATGTCACCTGGCTGCAGGGTCATGAAAGTCGAGATATACTCGATCTCGTGCCGGATCGGGAACATCATGCGGTTCAATGTGTCGTCCTGGCGCAGTTCGCCATTCACGCGGGTCTGAATGCGCGCATCATCCAGTTGCGCCGCATCAGTGAAGGGCACCAGCCATGGGCCGATTGCGCCCGAGTTATCCCAGTTCTTGCCCTGCGTTACGTTGAATTTGGCGTGCCGAACCCAATCGCGGATCGTACCCTCGTTACACAGGGTCAGCGCTGCGATGTGGTTATAAGCATCCTCCTGCGAAATCCGGCGGCCGGTCTTTCCGATTACGATGGCGACCTCGCCCTCGTAATCCAGCGTGTGGTTTTCCGGCGGACGGATCAGCGGGCGGTCATGGCCTGTAAATCCGCTCGCAAAGCGCGGGAACAGCGACATGTATTTGGGCTGTGCGCTGCCATCCTTGTATTCCGCATTGCGGTCGGGAAAGTTCACGCCGACGCAGAGGATACGGCGGACATCCGGCATCACCATTTCATAAGTGAACTCTGCATGCGTCACTTCGCGGCCCTCTGCTGCCCCGGTCAGTTTGTCAAAATCGCCCGCGGCGATCACCTCATAGAGGCTGGCCTGATCGGGGAAGGCGTCGTTCAGCGCGATTGCGCCTTTATCGGTGATGGCACCGAAATAGGTCGCTCCTTTGGCGGTGTAAGTTGCAAAGCGCATCAGGCCTCCTTGGCGGCGTCAATGCCACCCATGCACAGGTATTTCAGTTCCATGAAGTCATCCAGCCCGTGGCGCGAACCTTCACGGCCTAGACCAGACATCTTAACTCCGCCAAATGGCGCTTCGGCGGTCGAGATCAGGCCGGTATTGATCCCGACCATGCCGTATTCCAACGCCTCGGAAACGCGCCAGACGCGGGCGAGATCGCGAGAGTAGAAGTAAGACGCCAAACCAAAGTCGGTATTATTCGCTGCGTCGACAACTTCGCTTTCAGTGTCAAATTTGAACAGCGGGGCGACAGGGCCAAAGGTTTCTTCGGTGGCCACCGCCATATCCGAGGTTACGCCGGTCAGAATGGTAGGCTCAAAAAAGGTACCGCCCAATTCGTGGGCCTTGCCGCCCAGCGTCACAGTCGCACCTTTCCCGGTCGCGTCGGCGACATGTTCGGCCACTTTTTCGACGGCGGCCTGATCAATCAGGGGACCAAAAATTATGCCTTCGTCAAATCCGTTACCGGTCGGCAAGGTTGCGACTTTTCCAGCAAGTTTTTCGGCAAAGGCGTCATAGACACCGGCCTGAACGTAAATGCGGTTGGCGCAGACGCAGGTCTGGCCGTTGTTGCGGAACTTGGCGATCACGACACCCTCGACAGCCGCGTCCAGATCGGCATCGTCGAACACGATGAACGGCGCGTTGCCGCCCAGTTCCAACCCCAGTTTCTTGATCGTTGGAGCGCATTGGGCGTAAAGCAGCGCGCCGATCTCGGTGGAACCGGTAAAGGTCAGCTTCTGCACGATCTTGCTGGAGGTCATCTCTCCCCCGATCCCGCGCGCGGACCCGGTCAGGACCGAGAACAACCCGTTCGGAAGACCCGCCCGATCAGCCAGTTCCGCCAATGCAATGGCCGAGAATGGCGTCTGGCTGGCCGGTTTCAACACCATGGAACAGCCTGCGGCAAAGGCTGGACCGGCCTTGCGGGTAATCATGGCATTGGGGAAGTTCCACGGTGTGATCGCCGCAACCACCCCGATCGGTTGCTTTATAGTTACGATCCGCTTATCCGGCGCGTGGCCGGGCGTCACATCGCCATAGGCGCGGCGCGCCTCTTCGGCGAACCACTCAATAAAGGACGCGCCATAGGCAATCTCACCCTTCGCCTCAGCCAGCGGCTTGCCCTGTTCGGCTGTCAGGATTGCGCCCAGATCGTCCTGATGTTCCATCATCAGATCGAACCAGCGTCGCAGAATCTGGCTACGCTCCTTCGCGGTGCGGGCCGCCCAGTCTTTCTGAGCGTTTTGCGCTTCCGCAATGGCAGTGGCAGTTTCGGTCGCCCCAAGTTTGGGGACCTTGCCGATAAGCTCGCCGGTCGCCGGGTTGGTGACGTCGATTGTGTCCACCGCATCGGCGGTGCCAACCCAATTCGTACCAACTTTCGCTGCCTGGATCAGCAAAGAGGGGTCGTTGAGACGCAGTTCTGTCATTCTGTTGGTTCCTGTAATCCTGCGTCAGACCGAAAAGCTGACATTGGCCTGACCTGTGCCGGAGCTTCCGAAATAAGGCGTGTAGATGTCGATCTCACCCTTGTAGCTGCCCCAGCCAAGGGCTCCGAACAGCAGGGCGGTATCGTTCATGGCGCACTCGCCTGCGCATTTCTTTGCGTAGTCGGGCAAAAGCGCGAGGAATTCTTCGAAACGGCCCTGCTCCCACAGCTCCAACACGCGCAGGTCCATCTGGCGATTGAACTCACCGTTGACCGAGTTCAGTCCGTCCTGCGAACGTTCGTTGGGCGAAAAATCATGGCTGAGCGAGCCCGAGGCCAATATCGAGACATTGCGCCCGGACCGCCGGATGCCCTCGGCAATCGCCTCGCCCCAGACCCGGTTTTCGGCAATGGACGAGAACTGATTGACCGCGACAGGCAGGACGCGCGCGTTTACGCCATCATTGATGAAATGCATCGGCAGAAGGGTGCCATATTCCATGCCCATGTCGGGGTGCGAATGGCCTAGCGCCCGTTCTCCACGCTCACGCAGAACGTCCAGGATGGTTTCCCCCAACTCGTGATCACCGCGATAGTCGAACTCCATATCCGCCAGCATGTGCGGTAGTTCGTGGCTGATGAAACGGCCTTTGTGGTGTTCTTTCGTGTTCAGGTGAAAGCCCTGATTGGTGATCCAGTGGGTGTCGAAAACGACAAAGGTGTCGACCTTCCGGTCGATCGCATCCTGACGCAGGCGCGCATAGCCATCGATGGCAGGTTGGCGGATGCCTTTGTATTTCGGCATCGTGTGGGACATCCAGATACTTGGCACATGCGTAATCTTCGCGGCCTGTACAATCTTTCCCATGATCGACTCCTCTCCAAAAATGGCGTTGCGCGCCTGTCAGCTGGTTCAGGTTACCGGGAAGATCACATTGGTTTGCCCGGTTCCGGAGGACGGAAAATACTCGGTAACAACCTCGCATTTCGCAACATACGAGTCCCAACCCAGAGCGCCGTAGAGCATGGCGGTGTCATGCATCGACCCTTCGCCGCAGCAGAAATTTGCGTATTCACCAAGCATTTTCAGGAATGTAGCGTGATCTCCGGCCTGCCACATGTCCAGAACATGCAGATCCACCTGACGGTTGAACTCGGAACTGATGGTGAATGTACCATTGTTTGCGGCATAATCCTTGTTCGGCCAGATCTTGTGGCTCAGCGATCCGGAGGCGACCAGCAGAACCTTGCTGTCGCTGGCCTCCACCGCCTCGCGGATGGCTTCGCCAACAAGGCGGCTTTCATCGTGACAGTGAACAGTGCACCAGGCGGCAATCGAGACCACCTTAAAATCCGCCTCGCGGCTCATGAAGCGCATTGGAACAAGGGTGCCGTACTCCAGCTCGAGGCTGTCCACCTGATGGCTGAGCGTGTGCACGCCCTTTTTCGTGGCGATGTCGGCTATGGCATCCCCAAGCGCCGGGTCACCGTCATATACGTAAGGCAGGTCCTTGATGAATTGCGGGAATTCGTTCGAGGTGAACAGGCCCTCGAAATGCTTATTCGAATTGATGTGAAAACCCGCGTTCACAACCCAATGCGTATCGCAAATCACCACCGTATCGGCACCCAGTTCCTTTGCGCGCCGCGCAATCTCCCGGTGGCCATCAATCGCGGCTTGACGCGCGCCTTTGACCGGGCCTTCCTGTTCCGACATCAGCATGGTCGGCACATGGGTCATTTTGGCCGCAAGAACGATTTCTCCCATTTTCTCCTCCTGGAGGTTAAGGTGCGCGCGCTTCCAGATTCTGTTGGGGCAGGCTGTTACAGCTTGCCCAACTGCATGATTTTGTGCTGGCCGGTGGCAAAGCCCACATGTTTCTGTTCCATGTAGAACTCGAAGGACCAGTCGCCGCCGTCCCGCCCGATGCCCGAGGCCTTGACCCCACCAAAGGGGGTTGGCAGGTGACGCACGTTTTCCGAATTCACCCAGATCATCCCGGCCTCAAGCTTGTCGGTAAAGCGCAGGGCGCGGGTCAGGTCGTTGGTCCAGACGTAACCGGTCAGACCATAGGGGGTGTCATTGGCCATCTGCAGGGCTTCGTCTTCGGTCGAGAACGGGATCGAGGTCAGCACCGGGCCAAAGATCTCCTCTCGCGCTATGCGCATGTCGTTGTTGGCGTCGGTGAACAAGGTGGGACGCACGAAATAGCCTTCGTCACCGACTTTGACACCTCCCGCCGCGATGGTCGCGCCGTCCTCTTTGGCAATGTCGAAATAGCTGGTCACCTTGTTGTAGTGCTCTTCTGTCACCAACGGGCCAATCTCAGTCGCCGGATCCAGCGGGTGGCCGACCTTGATGTTGTTCACACGCTCGACCAGTTTGGCCTCGAACTCTTCCTTGATTGTGTCCTGTACCAGCAGACGTGAGGATGATGTGCAGCGTTCGCCGTTGATCGAGTAGATCATGAAGATCACCGCATCCAGTGCCCGATCCAGATCGGCGTCATCGAACACGATCACCGGGTTCTTGCCGCCCAGTTCCAGATGCATCCGCTTGAGCGTGTCAGCACCCTGCTTGGTAATGATGCTGCCGGTACGGCTTTCGCCGACAAAGGCAATGGCCTTGATCAACGGATGTTCGGTCAGCGCCTTGCCAGCATCAGGGCCAAAGCCGTTGACGGTGTTCAACACGCCCTTCGGCAGGCCGGCCTCTTCTGCGACTTCCACCAACAGGCGGGCCGAGAGGGGGCTGTCTTCGGCCGGCTTGTGGACCACGGTGCAACCCGCCGCCAGCGCCGGAGCGATCTTCCAAGTGGACAGCATGAACGGCGTGTTCCACGGGGTGATCACGCCCACCGGCCCGATCGGAACGCGGGTTGTGATGTTCATCAACGTAGGCGACTTCAGGTGTTGGCCGTCCCGAGCCTGAACCACCTGATCCGCGAAATAGCGGAAGTTTTCGGCCCCGCGCAGCGCGGCCTTGGACATAAAGCGCAAGGTTTGGCCGGTGTCCCAGCATTCGCACAGGGCAATTTCTTCGGCGCGCGCCTCAATGGCGTCGGCCACGTTGAGCAGAATGCGACGGCGCTCGGTCGCGGGCATGTCGCGCCACTCGGCAAAGGCGGCGTGGGCAGCTTTTGCTGCGGCATCGATGTCGTCTGCCGTGCCATGCGCCACGTTGCAGATCACCGATTTATCGACCGGTGATGTAGTCTGAATCACACCTGCCGCCCCGTCGCGATCCTCTCCGGCGATGCGGTTCTTGATGCCTGTCTCTTTGAAGCGCGCCAAGAAACCCGCTAGTTTATCGGTATTTGTATCCAGTGCGCTCATGCTTCAGGTCTCCTGGGTATTCGCGGTCAAATGGTCCCGAATCGTGCCGGTTTTGGGCGAAAGGTTCGGTTCGATGTCGCGCATCTCAAGCGAGAGCGCGATGGAATGCTGTAGGAAGGCTGGTGCCAGATACGCCTTGACCGCGTCAAAAATGCGGGTTGTAGCGTCCTGCTTAACCTCGTCGGGTCGTCCGGCGCGCAGACGGATCGAAATGTCGATGAACCCATGCGCGGGATTGCCGTCTGCAATGGCGAAATGATCGACCCTCACGGCGCGGACACGAATTCCCGGCATTGGAAACGCGTCGATGTCAGCTGCCGTTGCCCGGATGCACTCACACAGGCCAGCCATGTCGATCTTGTCTTCCAGATTCCCGGAATATTCGACGTGAAAATGTGGCATGTGCTCTCCTTTATTTGTTAACATGTTTACTTTTTTGAGTCCCCGCCGTCAAGTGCTTGCCTTGTTAATCTTTGCAATTTCAGAAATGCCGCTCTAGAAGATGGCATGAACACTCAAAGCCACACAAAGAGCACCGCGCGCTCTCTTCCGATTGCGTTGCTGCGCGCCCGCGAAACCGTCATGGCCCCCGTGCGCGACATGCTGCAGGGCATTCAATTGACCGAGCAGAAGTGGCGAATCCTGCGTGTTCTGGACGAATTGGGCGAGGTCGAGCAAAGCACCATCGCCCACGAAGCTTGCCTGCTGCTGCCAAGCCTCACCCGCATTTTACGTACAATGGAGGCTGAATGTCAGATCAGCCGCCGCCAAGACAGTCAGGACAAGCGCCGAACCATGGTCAAGATCACGGTTGAGGGCCGCAAGATACTGGAAGAGAACCTTGCCGCTTCGTTGGAGATTGCGGACAAAATCGAGGCACAGATGGGCCGCAAGAAACTGGACGACCTGTTGGATCTGCTCGAGGAATTGCAAGCGGTCAAAGTCTAACCCCCGGTCAGATCTACCACTGTGCGCTGTTAGTTCGTCCAGTTCGCTAAGTTCATAACTCCGATATCGTCTTCAACGATAAACCCAGCTTCCGTATGGCGCGCGACCTCTTCGACAGTTGTGCCCGGAGCGAGCTCTCTGAGAACCAAGCCGTCCAGCGTTGGCACAAAAACGGCCAGTTCGGTTACTATCAGGTCCACGGGCCTGGTCGACGTCAAAGGCAGGTCACATTCAGCCACGACCTTCGATTTACCTTTTGCTGAATGCTGCATCGCGACGATGACGCGGCGGGCGCCGGTAACCAGATCCATTGCGCCACCCATGCCCGGTATCAGATTGCCCGGAACCATCCAGTTTGCCAGCCGCCCCATGGCATCAACCTGCAGCCCACCCAGGACTGTCATGTCCAGGTGGCCTCCGCGAATTATGCCGAAACTCATTGCGCTGTCGATGGACGCAGCCCCCGGCACTGCGGAGACAAAGCCGCCGCCTGCATCCGTCAGATTTTCGTCCTCCATCCCCTCGGGCGGGCGGGCCCCCAGACCGATAACGCCATTCTCGGCCTGGAAGAACACGCCCGCGTCCAAGGGTAGATGATTGGCCACCAAACTCGGCAGGCCGATACCCAGATTGACGAGCATTCCCGATTTGATTTCTTGCGCCACGCGCCGGGCAATGATGTCTTTGGGGCTGGATGGCAGGGTCATTTGCGCGCCCTTTCTAGAATATGATCCACCAGAATACCCGGTGTCTTGACGCTGTCACGCGGAATAGCACCAACCGGCAGGATATGCTCGGGTTCGGCAATCACGGTTCTTCCGGCAAGCGCCATGACGGGATTAAAGTTATGCGCGGTCAGCGAATACTCGAGATTGCCAACATAGTCGCAATTTTTGGCCGCGATCAGCGCGAACTCGGCCGAAATGGCCTGCTCCAGAAGATAATCCCGATCGCCAACGGTCACGATTTCTTTTCCTTCCGCAACACTGGTGCCCAATCCAGTCGGGGTGAGGATTCCACCGAGCCCAACACCTGCTGCACGTATCTGTTCCACCAGCGTGCCTTGCGGGACAAGTTCAACCTCGATCTCGCCGGACATCATCTTTTCCTGCGTCTGCGGGTTGAGGCCGATATGGCTTGCCACAACACGACGCACAGCATTCGCAGCGATCAGCTTGCCGATGCCGACATCGGGCATCGCGGTGTCGTTCGCAATGATCTCAAGGCCTTTGGCACCCCGCGCAACAAGGGCATCGATGATCCGGTTCGGAGTGCCAACGCCCATGAAACCTCCAATCAAAAGACTGGCGCCATCAGGGATAAGTTCAGCAGCGTCTTCCGCTTTAATGGCTTTTTTCATTTTGTCATGCGCCCGCTCTGATCGCCCGCGTCGGCCTCAAAACTCTCGCCTCGAACTATGGCGCCTTGCAACTATTTTTTGGCTTGGGACTTTCCGCAAACTGCGCGCATAGGCAGCTATCGTTTGATGGAGCGCAGCCGGATTCAGGTGTCGTTAAAGACGGGCTGGAAAACCACGCCCGACCAAGCGGGCGTGGCGATCTTTACTTTGCGATTTCAATTGCTTCTTTCAAATCGTCCAGTGATCCAATCTGGTTGGCAAGGATCAGAACCAGACGCGCATTCATGTCATTGGCGTCTTCATCCGTCAAATCGCGCTGTGCATCTGTGAGCAACTGATAGAAATCGTCCGGAGACTCGATATTGGGTGTCAGGTTCAGGCTCATCAGATAGCTCCCGCTGTGGCTTTGGAAATCGCGGATTTTACGGCGTCCGCGTCGAAACTGCGCCAGCGGGCCGCGATATGCTGATCCGGGCGGATCAAATACAGCGCGCCGTCCGCCGCGTCATAGCGCTCGGACACCAGCCCCTGTGGATCGTCAAAGCTGCTGCCCAACGTGACCACCTTCGGCGTGAAGACTCCGGCATCGACCGGCTCAGCCTCAACGCCCAAGGCAAGCAGGACAAAACCGCCAGTGAACTGATCCAGCAGCCAACCATCCTTGCCATCCAAAACTACTGGCGCGTCAGAAGCACAGGTGCCAGGCACCATCCGCCCCTTCCACGCGCAGTCATCGGCCGTGCTCAACGCGCTGTCCAGATACGGCGTAGGCGTAGACAACCGGCCCGAATTGACCAACGGTCGGGCGAACTCGGTCTCGTTTGCAAGATGCAGAACTGCGTTGCGGAACCGTTTCGATGCGCCGCTCTTGGGCGTGATGAAATCTGTGGATCGGGTTGAATTCAGCAAGTTGTCATCAGCAGCATAGGCCCGCTCGGCATGATACGTGTCCAACAGGGCAACCGGGGCTTCGCCGCGCAGAACGGCAGCCAGTTTCCATGACAGGTTGTCAATGTCCTGAACCCCGGTGTTGGCTCCGCGTGCGCCGAAGGGGGAAACCTGATGCGCCGCATCTCCGGCAAACAGAACGCGACCGTGACGGAACTGATCGACGCGGCGGCAGGCGAACTGATAGACGGATGCCCATTCCAGTTCGAATTCCACATCCTCCCCAATCATTGCCCTGACCCGGGGGATGATATTTTCAGGGCGTTTTTCGACCTCTGGGTCAGCGTCCCAGCCCAGTTGAAAGTCCAACCGCCAGACGTCATCGGATTGCTTGTGCAACAGAGCCGACTGCCCCCGGTGAAAGTCAGGATCGAACCAGAACCAACGTTCGGCCGGGAAATCCGCCTTCATTACGATGTCGGCGATCAGAAAACGGTCCTGAAAGAACTGGCCGGTAAATTCGGCCCCGACCATGCGCCGGGTATCCGAATTTGCTCCATCGCAGGCCAATAGCCAGTCCGCTTCGAGGGTGAAAATCCCGTCAGGAGTTTCAACGGCCATCTCGACATGGTCATCCTGCTGGTGCAGCGACACGACCTTGTGTTTCCACCGGATGTCGATCAGCGAATTCCGATCACAGGCTTCAACCATGTATTCTTCGAGATAGTATTGCTGAAGGTTGATGAAGGCTGGGATTTTGTGTCCGTTTTCCGGCAACAGATCGAAGGTGTAGACCTCTTTATCGCGCAGGAACACACGCCCCAGCTTCCAGTCGACGCCCTTTTCGATCATCCGCTCGCCTACACCAAGGCGATCCCAGATTTCTAGCGGACGCTTGGCATAGCAGACGGCCCGAGAACCGACCGAAACCGTGTTGTTGTCGTCCAGCACAACAACCTTGATCCCTTGCGCAGCTAGGTCCAGCGCTGCGGTCAACCCGACCGGACCACCGCCGACGATCACGACAGGGTGGCGAACCGATTGACCGGATTTCTGATCCTCTGATTGCACATAGGGAAATTTGGGAAAATCATAGGTGTTGAGCATCACTTTTTCCCCAACTCTTTGGCGTGAAGCCAGTCCGCATGCTGAGGCGCCTTCTTGGTGCGCGACCATTCTTCCAGCATGTCCCATTTCACCGCGTCCAGCCGCTTGATCATTTCTTCTTCCTCTGGACCGGGACAAGCCAGTTCCACACGGTGGCCGTTGGGATCGAAGAAGTAGATCGAATGGAAAATCGAGTGATCGGTGACGCCCAGCACATCTATGCCGTTGGCTTCGAGGTGTTCCTTGAACCCGATCAGCGTTTCTCGGTCTTTGACCTTGAACGCGATGTGCTGGACCCATTTCGGCGTATTCGGATCGCGCCCCATTTCAGGTTTGGTCGGCAATTCGAAGAACGCCAGCACGTTTCCGTTACCCGCGTCCAAAAACAGGTGCATGTATGGACCGGGTTCATGCGTCGAAGGAACATGGTCTTCGGCAATTGCCAGAACAAAATCCATGTTCAGCATTTTGGTGTAGAATTCGACCGTTTCCTTCGCATCCTTGCAGCGATATGCGACGTGATGAATTTGATCGAGTTTGAGAGTCTGAGCGTTCATTTTGGCCTCCTCCATAATTGTTGCATTTGCAATGATTATCTCGAATCGGATTACCGCCACTTGATCTAAATCAAGTCGTTGCACTTGCAACGAGTCGAGTTGGCGGAAATAGGTGCAATCCCAGGGACGAAGAAACTCCCCCTAAGCAGCCGAGGCTTTCTCATGACAGATTGCTGAGGGCTATTGCCGTCCCCAAGGGCAGTCACTGAAAATAAGTGAGACCGAAGAGCAATCGGTTGATCTAAATGGGCATCGATCCGGATGCGCGTCAAAAAGGCCGTATTCTCGGCCAACGCGGTCCTTATACGCAAAACTTTCGGCGCGTCACTCAGTTCAATGCTCCACCGAGGCGCATTGTGTAGCTGTGGCACCAGGCAATGCGAGTTTTTGGACAGACGCGCTTTGGGCTGCTGTTCGGTTTACATCAGTTTTACCACAACACCTTCCTTGTTTTCCCGGGCATGGCCAAGAGCAATCCGAACCCTACAGTTTGCCAAAATCGTGATTTTTTCAGTTCTACTGTTCGTCCGACAGCAAATCGAGGGCGTTTATCAAAGCTTCCTCGGCTTCGCCAAGTTTGGCTTCTAGGCTGGATTGAAATGACATCGCGATTGGGACAAGTTGACTTAGAAGATCGGCGCCTTTGCCTGTCAAAGCGAGATTGACCAACCGTCGGTCATCGGGATCCACAACTTTGGTAATCAGGCCGCGGCCTTCGAGCCGTGCCGCCGCGCGGCTGACCTTTGACTTTTCCAGATTGACCCTTTTTTCAATGTCCCGAACCGACGGATTCTCGGCATATCCAACATTCACAAGGACGCGCCATTCGGAATTCGAGATTCCAAATTGGTTTTTATATTGTTGCGCCATTTCTGCGCTCAGGTGCGCGGCCAGAACTGTAAGTCGATACGGCAAGAACCCTTCCAAATCGAATTCAGGCAAGTCTCTGGTGCTCATGCATCAATTTCCTTTCAACGTCATTGAAGCCAGATCTTCGTTGCACCTGCAACAAAAATATTGACTTCGTTGCAATTGAAACGTTTATTGAGCATAAGCTCAAAGTCTGCCCGAATCGTTTGAACAGGAGACCCTGATGACTGACCTCCAGAAGAATAGCGGAATGACTATCGCTAATGATGAGGCCGCCATTTCCAAGGGTTACATACCCGGCTTTGGGAACGATTTTGAGACCGAGGCATTGCCGGGTGCGTTGCCGCGGGGGATGAACAGCCCGCAGCGGTGCAATTACGGTCTTTATGGCGAACAGCTGAGCGGC
>NZ_JBQFRP010000020.1:0-56595 GCF_056537465.1 Ruegeria sp. CE8 | reverse complement strand
TCAAGGATTGGCGCCGCGTGGCAACCCGGTACGACAGGTACCCGAAGGTCTTCCTCTCAGCAATCGCCCTCGCAGCTCTCGTCATCTATTGGCTATGAGTCCTGACCCTAGTCTATTTTTCCAATCAAGGAATGCGGATCCAGTAAAGCGATTTACCGCTTCAAACCAAACAAAATGCAACAAGCCAGTTGCGCTCAACTTGGTCCAGGTCATTTCTTTGCCATTGCTTTTCATTTCAGCAGTGCCCTACGGCCAAATATAAACACCAGCACCAAGATTATAGGAACCAAGACGGCACCCATCAGTAAAACATGATGCAGGGCATCGGGTAGTAGCGAGACGCGATTTCCGAACTGGTATGCAATAGTCGTCCAGAACACCACCCACAACACCGAGCCCGCAACATTTGCCAAAAAGAACTTTACCCACGGCATATTCGCTGACCCGGCGGCCAAACCGTTTAACTGCCGCAGCAATACAAAAAAGCGCGCGCACACCACTAAAGAGGCACCATATTTGTTTGTCGCGCGCTCCACGGTCTCGTACTTCGTCTCGGTAATGCCAAAACGCGATCCATACGCCAGGATGATAGCGCGGCCGTACCTGCGCCCAATCAGGTAAGCAACATTGTCGCCAGCTATGGCCGCAAGACTGGCAACCGCTGCAACCGCAAAAATGTTCAGAGTTCCTTTTGCTGCAAGCACCGATGCAGCCACTAAGGCGCTTTCTCCCGGAAGAGGCAGCCCAAAGGTCTCAAAGAAGATCGTGGGGAAAAGTACGAATAGCCCGTAGTTCTCAATAAGACTTTCAAAGTTGTCTGCGATGTTATGCATCTGAAAACCCGGCCCTACCGAAACGATCCCAAAGCGGTGTGTTCGATGTACTTTTCTTAATGATTTGGAAGAGAACTACCAACTTAAAGGCACCAGTTAAAAGTCTTGGATTCACTGCAGACCGCGTGAGGAACGACAATGGCTTTTACAGACAAAGAAAGTCGCAAAAACTTTTGGGGCGCCCTTTTCGCCTTGCCAGAAAAAAGGTTCGCGAGACGTAAAAGAAAAGAACTGGCGCGCAAAAAGCAAAGAGAGACCGATGCTCAGGTCGCAAAAGACCTTCGAGAAACCGGCCAAAACACTGACTACATGCAAGACCCCTTTTTCTACCGCCACTACTACTTTTGACATATGGGCCTGGTACGGACGCTCGCTAAGCCGTGAAACGCGCTTAATGTTCTTTGGGCGCTTATTCCGTAGCAGTTGTTGCTTCCGTTGCTGAGGGTGGGGCGGTTTCTTCACTTCCCACGCCCTCCTCAACTGATGTCATCATTGTAAGGCCCAAGAGTAAAACAACCAGAACCGCAACGATTACTATGAAGTTTCTATTCATTTCCGTTCTCCCAACGCGGTAAGCAGCCTCCGGGGAGGCGTAACGCCGAAGAGTCAAATATTTGTCAGGCTCTCAGGCGCTACATTTGATAGCTGCTCGTATTGATCGACCGCCGACAGGTATTCTTCCAATTTCCGACCCTCTTCCGTGTTCGGCTCTGATCCCCATAGGTACTCAATCTCACGGAGCGCAGCACGGTACTCGGTCAGGGTACGGACAATGGTCATGGCAATACCTCAAAAGAAATCAATATGAGACTTCATACCTGAAAACCTGCGATTCTGGTAGTCGGTTCCGAGCAGGCACGCCCTTAGCTTCTCGGTCTTTAGAAGTTCTGTTAGGTATAGTTCATGCCCGAGTTTCGCCCTTTCTCCCAAGATACCCTCCGGCCCCTGGCTGGACTAAGGGTGCGCGACAGCCAAACCACGTTCGTTGCTTCAAACCTAATGACCATGGCACAGTCCATTTTTGAACCCGGGTCGGAAATCTATGGTGTTTGGGAGCAAACTACTCCGGTCGGGCTGCTGGCGGTTATCGATATGTCCCACCCGGATGCGGATCTTGACGAAGGCGATGACCCGGACGGGATTTATATCTGGCGCTTAATGGTTGACCAGGCCCATCAGGGTCGGGGACATGGTAGAGCAGCTTTGGATTTCGCGAAGTCGTTAGCGCGCGAAAGGGGACGTTCTAACCTAATAATCAGCGTTGTTGATGAGCCGGGTGGCGCTATGCCGTTCTACAAGGAGTTTGGCTTTCACCCAACGGGTAGAATCGTTGATGGGGAAGTGGAACTGGCCTTGCGGTTGGTCTGAGCCACAGAATATTAGCGAGAAACATCAGCTCTCTCGATTACATCATATGACCGATATCAGCGCGCTTGCCGCTTCCGCAAACCCGGCTACGGCCACAGCGCCTGCCAGAACTATGCAAAAGATTTCCAATACACTCAGTTTCATTTTGACCCCCATCAAAACGTTGTGCGGGGCTTAGTGTAATTTTGTAACCTCGTATAGTGAGTGGAAGTTTACGTCGCGGAAACCCGCTGCGTAGGTGGCGTGTATTTGCTCAGGCTCACCGCAAAGGTGGTACGATAGGCCTTTGTGAAAGCACTCGAAGCTTGACTTGTAGCTGTTTCGCATCGCCCAACGCGCTATTTCCGCGTGCAGACTCAGTAAGAAGCGATCGATACGCGCCTTTGCTAGTAGGTGCATCTCAACTTGGCATACCGCTGGTTCTGTCGGCTTGGGTTGGATGACAATGTTCCCGACCACTCATCGTTCTCGCGTTACCGCCATGGCAAGTTCCGTGAAAGCGACATGCTGCGGCGCATCTTCGAGACGACCGTCGTACGTTGTCTGAAGGAGGGTCTTGTATCTGGCGAAGGCTTCGCCGTTGACGCCAGTCTAATACCGGCAGACGCCAATAAAGTCCGTTCCGGCAGCCCAGTGGACCCGAGCTGAGGAAAGTCGTCCCTATTTTGCTTACGCCACGAGCTACCTGATCGGCACCAAAGGCTCAGTCATCACGGTCGTTGAGGCGACGCGGGCGATCCGACAGGCCGAGGCGGGCGCTTCGCAAACAACGCTGGATCGCACTGAAAAGCGCTTCGGTATCAGGCCGGATTGGCTTGTCGCAGACACGGCCTATGGCTCCAGCGACAACTTGGGCTGGCTGGTCAAGAAGCGTGGGTTCTTCCCGTTCATCCCAGTGATCAATCACTCGAACCGCAAAGACGGTGCATGGACAAGGTTCGAGTTTGAATATGATGAGGCCAACGATCTGTACACTTGCCCGGAAGGCTTCGCGCTGAAGCAATTCCGTCGAAACTACTCCGATCCCAACCGCGGCAAGAACATCAGTGGCAGCCGAAAGTACCGCGCACTGAAATCTGACTGTCAGAGTTGTCCATCGAAAGAGAAATGCTGCCCCAACGAAATCTGTAGATCAATCCGTCGGGAAGCACATGAGCACGCTCGGGATTTCGCGCGATCCAGCAGGAATACGCAAGCCTATAAGGTCAGCCGTGACAAACGGAAGAAAGTTGAAATGCTGTTTGCGCATCTGAACCGCATTTTGAATCTGACCAGGTTGAGATTGTGCGGACCCAATGGGGCTAAGGATGAGTTCCTGCTGGTCGTTATCGCACAGAACCTTAGAAAGGTCGCCAAGCTAAGGCCCAAGACCGTCCAACCGGAGGCGATGGCATGATCTTAGGCGTCAAGTCAGCCCACTTGCGCGTCGATTGGATCCGCGTCCAAGGCAATCACCTCGTGCCAAACCTTCGGTGACAATGTCGCCATCACTTGCCCCGAGTTTTTCAACAGAATCAGCCCTAACCCAGGCATTCGCCGCATTGCAAAGAACAGCTACTGGAAGTTTGTTACTGTGTTTTTTTAGGAAAGGCTTTTTTGCCTATAGGTACTTTTCGAATAGTTGAGTTTCTTTCGATCAATTTTGCCTCCAGCTTTTCAGCCTTCGGTCTCTCCTGAATGGAAATCCACCGCGCCAATGCAGCGGCTGCCCTTTCGCCCATGCGGGAAACCGGAAGGTGTACTGTTGTTAATGACGGCACCGCAACGGCAGAGCTTGGTAGATCATCCAAGCCCATTAATGATATTTCTTCTGGGACACTTAGCCTTTTCGACTGCAGGCCGAACAAGACCCCTAACGCCACAACGTCGGATAGACACAGTATGGCGTCAGGCTTGGCTGCGTCGCCTACGATGCGCGCAGCTGCTTCCGCTCCGCCGCGAAGACTGATGTCAGTCTCTACAGTCGTAAGTTGACCCTCCCAATGCAGTGAGCGCAGCCCGGAAAGCCGAGCCAGAGTCCGGTCATTATTGTCAACTGGTCCGTGTACGACAGTGATTTGCCGATGCCCAAGTTCAATGAGGTGCTGCAACGCCAATTGCGCCGCGGCTTTATTGTCGTACCCAATCGTTGGCAAAGGGTTAGAGCCGTCAAAGTAGGATGTGATGATCGTGGGGATCATCGTACGTTCGATAAGTTCGTGGAACTCATCGGAATGTGTTGCACCGGTAATGATCAAGCCCTCTGCCCCGATATCGACAAGCCCTTTCGCCTTTTTGGCTTCAATCTCCAGGTCAGACTCAGTTGTGGCCACAATCAATGAAAGCCCATCTTCGGAAAGCTTCCGTTCCAGCGCCGCAAGAAACCGAGCGAAAATGGCGTTGTCCAAGGTCGGAACCAGCGCGCCTACGAAACGCGTGCGGCCCGAGTTGATAGCTCGGGCAGCTGCACTGGGGACGAATCGAAGGTCCGCAATTGCTTTCTGAACTTTCTCCAGAGTGTCCTTTTTCACGACACCGGGCTCGTTCAGGACACGGGACACCGTAGCGACTGACACGCCTGCAGCTTTTGCGACATCTCTGAGATTTGCGCGCTTTTTCAACGCCGGGTCTTTTTGTGTCACGTGATTTTGCATCCATTTTACCGGCTTTCAACGAAAGTGTTGACATATGTAACTAGTTTCATCAACCTCTGTAACTAGTTTCATAGCTGAGAATCCAACAGCGATATGCAAGGTTCGGCCGTATTACACGAGTTCACGAATTCCGGGTTCGATAGCCCGGGACGCAGATTTCCGGGGTTTCCGAAAGCTTCGGGTGTTCGAAAATATGTCTTGGGATCGCGCGAAGCGATCCGCGTGGAGATGGGCGCAGGTGACCTGCTGTCTTTGGAAGCAACATCACAGTCTCATCCGCTGGATGTTGTTGAATTTCTCGACGGAAAGCCGACGCTTGCTCATCTAGGCCTAGAGGCAAACGGTACGGTTGATTGCAACGAGTTCAACAGCGAACCAATCACCGGTTGGATTGGAGCGAATGGTGGGAATCCAGCACAGGAAATTCCTCGCTCCAGGTTAATCACTTCAACAGAGCCGCTGGTCTTGAGCACCGACAAGCGGATTACAGTTTGGCTGATCCGCCCAACTTCTATTCTTGGATTGATTGAAGGAACCGGAGCTGGCTGTGTCGCGGTTTCTCATAAGATTGCAGCTTCGAATGAACCTTTGCTGCCGCCGCTTTTGGGCGACACGCGGGACGAATTCACTGTGCCGCGCGGTACGGGGATCGCATACGAGCTGAAAGCCGGTGAATTCGTTCAAATCATCGACGTAGAAGGGCAGCAGTGCTCTGACTTCATGGCGCTTCGTTCCGATGGGTTGTTCCGCGGTGCCGAGTGGTTGATCGACTCCACAGCCACCCGGTCGATGGTGCGTCGCGCATTTCCTGGTCCGGGTTTGCTGGACAAGTTTTACGATCGAGAGATGCGGCCACTTCTCAATGTGGTGCAGGATACCTGTGGGCGGCATGACACGTTCGGTCTGGCCTGCACCGCCCGAGGTTATGAAGAGCGTGGCTTTCCAGGGCACGTGAACTGTTCCGACAACATGTCGAATGCGCTGGCCCCGTACGGCGTTGCGCGTCGGGCGGCTTGGCCGGCGATCAATTTCTTCTGGAACACGTGGATCGATCCTGGGACGCATCACATCCTGACCGAAGAGTCGTATTCGCGCCCCGGCGACTATGTCGCGATGCGCGCGATGGAGGATTTGGTGTGCGTCTCGACCGCGTGCCCGGACGATATTGACCCAATCAATGGCTGGAATCCGACGGATGTGCATGTCCGCATCTACCGCCCGGAAACGCCGATCCGGCGAGCGGTCGCCTATCGTGAAAAGGAAGATGCCCCGATGTCGATCAGTCAGGAATCCGCATTTCATGACCGGCTTGCCCCTTTGACTCAACAATTCGCGCCTGCACGTGATCTGTGGGCACCGGTTAGCTTTCCCGCGCACGGCACGTTGGGTGAGTACTGGGCATGTCGCGAAGCCTTGACGGTGCAGGACATGAGCGGGCTGCGCAAATTCGATATTGTTGGCCCAGACGCCGAGAAACTGCTGCAGCAGGCAACAACGCGAAACGTCGCCAAATTGCCGGTCTGGCGCGGATCTTACACATTGATGTGCGATGAAAGCGGGTCGGTCATTGATGACGGCACGCTTTTCCGGCTTGCCCCCGAGATTTTCCGCTGGTGCTGCGGCTTCGAGGAAAGCGGTCGCATGCTGCAAGCATTGGCAACGGATCTGGACCTGCAGGTTCGGGTCCACGCAATGCAGAACGCTATGCCGAACCTAGCCATTCAGGGGCCAAAATCGCGCGATCTGCTACGCAAGATCGCCTTTACTCAACCACACGTACCTTCGCTGGATGACCTGAAGTGGTTCGGGGTGACGATTGCGCGGCTTAATGATCGAGATGGCGCACCGTTCATGCTCTCGCGCTCCGGTTACACCGGAGAATTAGGCTACGAAATCTTCTGTTCGAAGTCTGACGCGATCGCGATTTGGGATGCGGTTATGGAAGCGGGTCAAGAATTTGGAGTTACACCCATGGGCTCGGCTGCGCTGGAAATCATCCGGATCGAAGCCGGGTTGGCTGCGGCAAATGCCGAATTTGCTCCGGGCGTCGACGCGTTCGAGGCCGGGCTGGGCTTTGCGGTCGATCTGAAAAAAACCAGTTTCTCGGGCAAAGCCGCACTTGAAAGAAACGCGCGAGAGCCGCGTCGCGTGCTTAAAGGCTTGTTGATCGGCTGTGATGATGTGCCTGCCCACGGCGCCCCTGTTTTTGCAGGCGAACGGCAGGTGGGCGTGGTCACTTCGGCCACCCGATCACCGATGTTGGAACACGCGATCGCCATGGCGCGGTTGTCGGTCGAACAAGCCGAGAACGGGACCCGACTGGAAATTGGCCAACTCGACGGGCGGATGAAACGCCTGGGGGCAACGGTATCGGACATTCCATTCATAGACCCGCAACGCAAGCGGGCACGCGCCTGATGGCGCAAACGACACAATGCAACGGGAGAATATGACATGAAAAGACTGACAACACTGACGGCAACACTGGCGCTCACCCTGGGGGCCACTTCAGCGTTGGCACAAGACAAGGTCATGGTGGGCGAACCCAGCTGGCCCGGTGCCAAAATCATGAGCCGCGTCATCGGGCAGGTCATCGAAACGCGTTTGGGTGGAGAAGTCGGTTACGCGCCGGGCGCCAACGCGGTGATTTTTGCCGCCATGGACGGCGGGCGAGGTGACATCGATGTACACCCCGATGTCTGGTTACCGAACCAGTCGTCGTTCACTGACGAATATGTCGATCAGAAAGGCACCGTGGCGCTGTCTTCCGGCAACTACGAGGGCCGCGCAGGGATCTGTGTTCCGAACTACATGGTCGAAGATCACAGCATTAAATCGATCTACGACCTGGCCACGCCAATGGCGCAGGAGTTGTTCGACTCGGACGGCGACGGCATGGGCGAAGTATGGGTCGGCGCGTCGGGTTGGGCCTCGACCAACACCTTCAAGGTTCGCGTGCGCGACTATGGTATCGAAACTTTCCTGACGCCCACCACCGAGGATGAGACCGTATTCTATTCGCGTCTCAAGGATCAGATTGACCAGAAGAAGGGCGCTGCTTTCTACTGCTACGCACCGCATTACGTGCACGCGCTGTACGACGTGACGATCCTTGAAGAACCTGAGCACGATGCGGCCACATACAAAATGGTTCAGCCAGATCAGGACGCGGATTGGTACAACAAATCGCATGTCAGCACGGGCGAGCCCGTGAAAACCGTGACTGTTGCCCATTCGAAGTCGCTGGAAGAGCGCAATCCGGCTGCGGCGTCTTTCCTGAGCAACATCAACATGGATGCTGATCAACTCAGCGGCCTGACCTACGAGGTCGTGGTCAAGGGGCGCGACACGGATGAGGTCGTCGCCGAATGGATAGCCGCGAATGGTGACACGGTCGACGGCTGGCTTGGCCTGAAAACCAACTGATACGAAATGGCCCTCGGCCCGTTCGCCGAGGGCACAATCTGCAAGCTAGACCAAAGTGGGGCCAGTATGACGGCAGATATTGCAATCGATGCACGTGGCGTTTGGAAGGTGTTTGGAGCACGAGCGCAGGACGCGCTGAAAGCCATTCACAGTGAAGGACTGAGCAAGGCCGAAGTGCTGGAACAGTTCAACTGCGTTGTCGGAGTTGCTGACGCCAGCTTCGAGATCGAACGCGGTGAGTTGTTTTGCGTCATGGGCCTGTCAGGGTCGGGCAAATCGACCCTGGTGCGCCACGTAAACCGCCTGCTGGAACCCACGGACGGCCATATCTACCTGGACGGCGATGATGTGATGGGCCTGAACGACGATGGGCTTCGCGACCTGCGCAACCGCCGCGTTGCCATGGTGTTCCAGAATTTTGGCCTGATGCCCCACCGGACGGTGCGCGATAACGTAGCGATGCCTCTGGAAATTCGCGGCACCGGCAAGGCGCGTCGCTGGGAAGAGGCGGACCGCGTTCTGGAACTGGTGGAGCTCAACGGTTGGGAAGACAAATACGCGCATGAGCTGTCCGGCGGTATGCAGCAGCGTGTCGGACTTGCCCGCGCCATCGCTGCGGACCCGGAAATCCTGCTTATGGACGAGCCGTTTTCGGCCCTCGACCCACTGATCCGCAAGCAGTTGCAGGACCAGTTCATGGAACTGAGCCACAAGCTCAACAAAACCACGATGTTCATCACCCATGATCTCGATGAGGCGATCCGCATTGGCCACCGCATTGCGATCATGAAGGACGGGCGCATTGTTCAGATCGGCACGCCGGAAGAGATCATCCTGAACCCGGCCGATGATTATGTCGCCGATTTCGTCGCCGGGATCTCCAAGCTCAACATGATCTTCGCCCATTCGGTGATGAAGCCCGTCGACGAATTCGAGGCACGGCATGGCGAGGTTCCTGACGACGCCAAAGAGGCGCATCCGGATATGGATTTATCCGACCTGATGAACCTTTGCGTTGAAGGACACGGTGTGGTGGCCGTCACGCAAGATGGCGAAACCGTAGGTGTGATCAACCGTGCGGGGCTCATTCGCGCCATCCAAGACAGTCAGGCTTAAGGGGAAGACGATGAAACACGTTGACGCACAGCAGGTCAAACCCGAAACCGCCGACCGTTTGGAAGGTTTGATCGGCGATTTTGTCGGACAGAGCCAAGCCTACTATCAGAAGACCTTTGCCTACATGATGCAGGCGCCGGGCTATCGGTTCACCCTGAACAAAGCTGCGGCCATTCTCGGCCCGATCTGGTTCGGGGCGCGTGGCCTCTGGTCGTGGTTCCTGGGCTTTCTGGTGCTTGAAACGCTCGCCTACATTCAAATCGGCTTGGGCTTGTTCGGCGATCTCGGGCGGGAGTTCCGCGAACGCGCTGATCAGATCGAGCAAACATTAGCGCTGCGTAGGCAGCAGATCGAGGCGGCGGAGCAATCCGGTGCTGCTTCCTTAGACTCCCTCAAACGCGCAGCAGAGTCGCTGGAGGGTGCCTTGGCCGGCGCGCAGGAAGCTGCCCAGAGCGCAGACTCCACTGGTATCACTTATCTCGCGGTTGGGATTGTCCTGCTGTTGGCGGTCAAGTTTCTTGCGGCATCGTTGGCCAACTGGACGCTGGAAGGTCAGTTCGCGCGTTGGCGGTCGGATACCAGCGTGGCGCATGGATGGTCGGTGACCCGGATGGTCGTTGCGTCCGCACTGACTCTGGTAGTTGTCGTATTGTCAGCCATCAAATTCGCCCAACCAGATGCGCTGGCTGTTCTGAAAACCTTCCCGACAAACCGCGATTGGCGGCTGAATGTCGGCGACGGCGTGCAAGCCGTGTTTGAATGGACCAAGACTGCAGGCCGCGGCTTTTTTGACGGGCTGACCTATGGAATGCGTACGCTGCTGGACTGGATTGAGGTGGTTCTGGTCGATACGCCGTGGCCGGTGGTGGCGCTGGTGATCATCATGCTGGCCTACCTTTCCGCCGGACCGCGCGTCGCGATCTTCACCGGTGCCGCGCTGGCCTATCTCGGGCTGCTGGATTTCTGGGAAAAGGCGATGACAACCATAGCGCTGCTCGGAGCGGCTGCGTTGATCTCGATTACACTGGGCATACCACTCGGCATCTATTGTGCACGCCGTCCACGTGCTTTTGCGATCGTGCGACCAATTCTGGACTTCATGCAATCGATGCCTTCATTTGTCTACCTTATCCCGGTTGTTGCCTTCATTGGGTCTGGCAAACCGGCTGGTGTTGTGGCGACCATGATTTTTGGCAGCCCACCGGTGATCCGCTTTACCGTCCTCGGTTTGCAACAAGTACCCGAAACAGTGCGCGAGGCTGCACTCGCCTTTGGTGCCACGCCACGTTACCTGCTGTGGCGGGTTGATCTGCCCTTGGCGCACAAAACGATCATGGCTGGTGTTAACCAGACCATCCTTATGTCGCTGGCAATGGTTGTTGTGGCGTCTCTGATCGGCGCGAAAGGTTTGGGTGAAGATGTGTTGGAAGCGCTGCAATACGCTGCGGCTGGCCAAGGCATACTGGCAGGTCTGGCAATCCTGTTCTGCGCACTCATCCTTGACCGTATTGTGGCGGGAAAGAAATGAACTCTGACCTGTGGACTAAACACTTGCAAAAGTTGACTGGTTTCGACGTTCAATGAAGGGATATTCGAGCCGTGCCAATAGCGTTTCTCACGTCTTTTAAGCGGTGGCGGCCCGAGTTCATTCGCTGACCTCTCTTCTTCCATCGAAGGATGATGGAACGGCACAAATGCCAATACAGGTCTCAGGAACGAAGTATGCCTATGGTGAGCGGAGAAGTATTCAGGGCAACCCTTGGCTAGCCGCTTTTCTCCGTTGTCGAGAAAATGGGGCGCCTAAAGTCGAAGCAGTTTTTGCAGTAAAAGTTGTCCACTTAGACTATTCCCCTCTTAGATCAGATTTCTGGCCGTCCTCGGTTTGCTATAAATAAGGAAGACATAGGTACGTGTTAAACCTGAAAATCAACCCAACGATCTTTGTGCTCCGCCACGGCGAGACCGAGTGGAATTCACAAAAGCGGCGGCAAGGCCGTCGGAACTCGCCTTTGACCAAGCGAGGGGTGGCTCAGGCAGCGGCGTACGCAAAAAGGCTGCGTCACCGCATTTCCGGCCGTCCAGCACGATCCTGATCTTCTCTTCTGCGGAATACTGTTTGCGGGTCGCACGGCGAATGTCCTTTACGACCTACTCACCGTGGCTCTGCTTGGTTCCGGGTTTCTTTTTCATCTCCACTCCTTGGCGGTTACGATGAGCCAGAAACCCTCTCTTATCAAATCGACCTAAACTGTCCCATTGGTGCTGACGTCAGACAGCAGAGAAGAAAATCATATCGTCTCATTCCGGTTTAACCCGCTCTAAGCCAGAAGCGTTATGAATGGCATTGCCTTTGTTCATGGTAACAATTCGCGGATCGATTTGTTCTTTCTTGGATTGTTTTTTAGGTCGAGGAGCAAATCTTCCAAATCTGGCTGCTTGAGTGCTTTCGCAGCACCCTTGGGCGAGAACCAATGCCTTCTTCTTTGGTGCCTTTCCCTCCAACGGCGCTTTACCTTATCGACGTAGAGTGGATAGACGGTGGCTTTCACATTGACACAGGTACCGTCATTAAAAAACTTGGCGTATTCGAACTCACCGATGGGTTTGCGAGAAATTGTGCCTTCCACCCCGGCCTCCTCCAGCGCTTCGATTTCTGCTGCACGCCAGTCTTTCTTGCCATCCATCGGCCAACCTTTCGGCATTATCCAACGCCCCGTGTCACGCGACGTGATTAGGAGGACCTTAAGGCGGTCACCGAACAATTGCAGGGGCAGTGCTGCAACTTGTTTGCTCCGCTGGACCACTATTCTTTTCGCCTAGCTGGCCAGATTAAAGTGGTAATGTGATTTATCCTTCTCGATTGTGACTGGAAGAAATAAAAAAGCGTCAGGTTCTTGCAACTCAGAACTCACTGGTTTCTGACACGCCACCTCATGCCCAAATCCGATAAATGCCTTTGAATCCGACCGGGGTAGTCAGATACGATTGCATCCACGCGCAGGTCGATCATCTTGCCTATTTCTTCGTGCTCATTGACCGTCCAAACGGCAACACATAGGCCCAGATCTTTTGCGCGCGCCACATTTTCAGCCGTTACATCCGCGTAGTACGGGCACCAAAGCGATCCGCCAGCCTCCTTGACCAACTTCGGAATTTCATCACGCCGACCACAAAAATCAGGGCAAACCGCTTTCGAGGAATCCTCGCCAACGTCATCCGCGTTATCCGGAAGCTGCGTCAGGTAAGAAGACGGCATGTCAGGAGCTTGTCGCTGACATTCCTCCAGAAGGTTCCAATCAAAACTGTGTAATACCGCGCGCGACGAAAGACCTTTGGCGCGGACTTCCTGTAGAACTCGCCCGACAAAGTTCTCCCTATGAAGCGGATCATGCGCCACGTCAGGATCCGACTTCAGTTCGAGCATCAGATAGGCATCGCCGTTTTTTGGTTCACTTACCAAATCTAGCAAGTCCATCAGCCTTGGGACTCGAACGCCATCCAATTGGGCTTGGTCTGGAAAGCGTTGGCCATAGGCAGATTGCCCATCTAACCGTCCAATATCGAATTGCTGAATCTGCTCGAAAGTCAATGAGGACACCTTCGGTTCCTCGCCGGTCAGAAACTGGCCATCTACGCCGCGAAAGCTCGGGGCGTGCAGACGATGATTATGAGTTATGACCGGCACGTCATCCGCCGTCAGGACAACATCAAATTCAAGAAGCGGGACACCGATAGACAGCGAGAAGTCAAAACCAATCATGCTGTTTTCGGGCAATACGCCTCGCGCCCCTCGATGGCCCACGACCCGGATCAGGTTTTCTCCACCACGGAAGGCTTCGACTTGAGGAAACGCCATTAGCCGCCCAGCCTTTCACCGGTTGATTGGTCAAACAGATGCATGTGCTCTGGGGCGACCGAGAACCGCATGTTCGGATGCCGGCCTTCGATCGGGTGGACGCCCGGTAGGCTTATCGTGATCGCTCCGCCGATACCCGCAAGTTGACCGTGCAACAGAGTGTTTGCCCCAAGCGGCTCTGCCATCTGAATCGTCGCTTCTAGCGGACCATTATCAGCCAACAGCAGATGCTCTGGGCGTATCCCCAGCTTTAACGCGGTATCAGGACCTGCAGATCGGCCGACCGCAATTTCACCGATCTTGATCGTTTCGTTTTCACGCTGGGCGTCAAACACATTCATCGCGGGGCTGCCAATGAACTGTGCCGCGAACAAAGTTCTGGGCGTTTCGTAAACTTCCAACGGCGTTCCAATCTGCTCGGCAATGCCACCATTCATCACGATCATCCTGTCGGCCATCGTCATGGCCTCGACCTGATCGTGGGTCACATAGAGCGCCGTGATCCCCAGCTTTTCCTGGAGTTCGCGAATTTCCAGACGCATCTGAACCCGCAGCTTGGCATCGAGGTTCGAAAGTGGCTCATCAAACAGAAAAACCGCTGGCTCGCGGACAATAGCCCGACCCATCGCCACCCTCTGACGCTGGCCGCCTGATAGTTGTCTGGGTCTGCGATCCAGCAAGGGTTCCAGCTGCAATAGCTTGGCGGCCTCAGTCACTTTCTGGTCAATCTGGGCCTTCGGCAATCCGGCGATTTTCAGGCCATATCCCATGTTCTGGCGTACGGACATATGTGGGTAGAGCGCATAGTTCTGGAACACCATCGCGATATCGCGATCCATCGGCTCTTTGTCGTTGGCCCGTTCCTCTCCGATCCGGATTTCGCCTGCAGTCACCGTTTCCAGACCCGCAACCATCCGCAGTAGCGTGGATTTCCCGCAGCCCGAGGGGCCAACGATTACGATGAACTCACCATCCGCGATGTCGATATCGATGCCATGGATGACGTCCGTCGGGCCAAAGCTCTTTTTGACGTTCTCAAGGGTTACTGTTGCCATTTCTTACTTCTCGCTATCGACAAGGCCGCGGACAAAGAGCTTTTGCATCGACACCACCACGATGACCGGCGGGATCATCGCCAGAATGGACGTCGCCATGATGACCGGCCACTCGGCCACGTCGTCGCCTGACGGAAACATTTGTTTGATACCCATCACGATGGTGTTCATTTCGGGATCGGTGGTGATCAAAAGCGGCCAAAGGTATTGGTTCCATCCATAGATGAACAGGATCACGAACAACGCCGCGATGTTGGTCCGGCTCATGGGCACCACGATATCAATGAAGAACCGCATCGGGCGGGCGCCATCGACGCGTGCCGCTTCGGCCAGTTCATCCGGGATTGTCAGAAAAAACTGCCGGAACAGGAACGTTGCCGTAGCCGAGGCGATCAAAGGGAAGATCAAACCATAATAGCTGTTGAGCATACCGAACCCGGCGACAACTTCGAACGTTGGAACGATACGGACCTCGACCGGAAGCATAAGGGTCAGGAAGATCAGCCAAAAAAACGTCGTCCGGCCGGGAAAGCGGAAATAGACAATCGCAAAGGCCGAGAGCAGCGAGATAACGATCTTGCCCACCGCAATCCCAATGGCCATCACGAGGCTGTTGAACAGCATCGTGGCAACTGGGACATTCACGCCGGAAAACAGCGCGGCTTTGTAGTTTTCCCAGAACTGGTCACCCGGCACTAACGGCATAGGCGGTGACACGATTTCCGGCTGTGTCACGGTCGAGGCGACAAATGCCAGCCAAATCGGAAAGAAGATGATCAGAACGCCAAGGATCATCAGCGCATGGGTCAGCCAGATCCCCATCCCGCGATTTTCGACCATTCCGTGTTGCTGGGCGGCCATCAGTAATGCACCCTCTTTTCCACGTATTTGAACTGGATGACGGTCAGCAGGCCAACGACGATCAACAGGATGACTGACTGCGCCGAGGACGAACCTAGGTCCTGCCCAACGAACCCATCTGAGAAGACTTTGTAGACCAGAATGGTCGTCGCCTGCTGCGGCCCGCCTCCGGTAATGGTGTGGATTACGCCGAAGGTTTCAAAGAAGGCGTAGACCACGTTTACCACCAGCAGGAAGAACGCTGTCGGAGATAACAGCGGCAGGACGATTGTGAAGAACCGACGCCAGAAGCGCGCACCGTCGATCGCGGCAGCTTCGATTACCGACCTTGGGACCGATTGTAGGGCCGCAAAGAAGAACAAGAAGTTGTAGCTGATGCGCCCCCAGGCCGAGGCGACGACCACCAACCCCATGGCCTCGGTGCCGTTCAGAACGTGATTCCAGTCATAGCCAAGCTGGCCGAGATACCACGACACGACACCAACGCGCGTGTTGAACATGAACAGCCACAGGACACCGGCCACGGCGGGGGCAACGGCGTAGGGCCAGATCAGCAACGTTCGGTAGACACCCGAACCCTTAATAAGGCGGTCTGCGATAACCGCCAGAAACAGGGCTGGGATCATCGAGCACAGCGTGACGAGTGTCGAAAACACCGCCGTTGTCACGAAAGAAGCGCGATAGAACTTGTCGCTCAGCAAAAATTCGAAGTTACCCAATCCGACAAATTTGGACGACAGCCCAAAGGGGTCAGGAATGAATAGGGACTGCCACACCGCCTGACCGGCGGGATAGAAGAAGAAAACAGCGGAGATGATGACCTGAGGGGCGATAAGTGCCAATGGCAAAAGCCAGCCGCGGAAGGTAACGCGTTTTTCCATCCTGTTAGTCCACCAGAAATGCGAATGCGGGCCCAAAAAAGGCCCGCATCGAATTAAGAGTTATTGATTGGCGGACTCGAACCGGCGCAGCAGCGCGTCACCGCGCTCTTTCGCGCTGTCCATCGCTTCCTGAGCGGTTTTCTCGCCGGACCAGACGGCCTCAAGCTCTTCGTCGATGATGCCTCGGATCTGGTCGAACGAGCCCAGACGCAGACCTTTCGAATTTGCAGTGGGCTCTTTCGCAGTCATCTGGATCACCGCGATGTCGGTACCCGGGTTTGCGTCATAGAAACCTGCGGCACGAGTAGCTTCACCTGCTTCGGCCGTGATTGGAAGATAACCGGTGTTCTGGTGCCAGGCCGCCTGAACGTCAGAGGAAGAAAGGAAGCTTAGGAACTCACCAACGCCTTTGTATTCCTCGGGATCATGGCCTTCCATTACCCAAAGAGATGCACCGCCGATAATCGTGTTCTGCGGCTCGCTGGTGACAGCCTCCCAATAGGGCAGCGGGCGCACGTCGAAGGCGAACTCCGCTTCGGAGCTGATACCTGCGTAACCGGCCGAGCTTTCCGTAAACAACGCGCATTCGCCAGCCCGGAAATTTGCACCACCTTCGTTTCTGCGCCCGGTGTAGATGAACTTGCCATCCTTGGCCCAGTCACCCATTGCCGTCAGGTGTGCGACCTGCGCCGGACCGTTCAGCATCAACTCAGTATCCAAACCGGCAAAACCGTTGTCCTGCGATGCGAACGGAACGTCGTGATAGGCCGACAGGTTCTCGAGGTGAATCCAGCTCTGCCATGCGGTCACCAGCGGGCAGTCTTCGCCGCCAGCCTTCAGTTGCTCAAGCACGTCGCCAACCTTTTCCCAGGTCGACAGATCCGTGTCCGGATCAACGCCCGCCGCTTCGAAGGCATCGCGGTTGACCCACAGAACAGGCGTGGACGAGTTGAAAGGCAGCGACAGCATCTCACCGTCCGTAGTCGTATAGTAACCTTTGACAGCCCCTATATATGCATCCGGATCAAAGGATGCTCCGCTTTCAGCCATCACTTCATAGACCGGTTTGATCGCACCTTCAGCCGACATCATCGTTGCCGTGCCCACTTCGAACACCATCAGGATGTGGGGCTGCTCACCGGCACGGAAAGCCGCAATACCTGCGTTCAGAGTTTCCGAGTAGTTACCCTTGTGGCTTTCGACCACGACGAACTCATCCTGGCTTGCGTTGAACTCTTCAACCTGCGCTTTAACAAGCTCACCCAGTCGGCCGGTGAAGGCGTGCCAGAATTGAACTTCAGTTTGCGCCAACGCCGCCACGGGGGACAACGCAGTAGTTACGGCGAGAGCGCCGAGAAATTGCTTATTCATGATTCCTCCCATGCATCAGGTTCGATGCTTCGTTGAATACCGACCGCAATGCGTAATCGGCATACATGACGGTTTCACGACGTTAACGTTACAGATTTATAATTCAAGCATTTAGTTTTGGAAAAAAATATAACACAACATTATATTAATTCCAGACAGCAACATAACTGGTCCCAAAATGAGTCAAACTTTAAGGATCCGACAATTGGAAGCCCTTATGGCAGTTTCCACAAATGGGTCGGTTACAGCGGCAGCAGCGGATCTTGGGGTAAGCCAGCCTGCGGTCAGCCGACTGTTATCCGATCTTGAAAAATCGCTTGGGTTTCAACTTTTTGATCGCCGCGAAGGTCGGTTGGTGCCAACACAGGAGGTGCGTTACCTACAACCCAGCGTAGAACGGGTTCTTGAGCTGATGAAGCAGATCTCGGATGTCAGTCAGGACATAACCCAACGCAAAGCAGGGCACATCCGCGTCGCATGTTTACCCGGGTTCGCCACCAGTCACCTTCCCAACGTCGTCGCCAGGTTTTTGGAAGATAGGCCAGGTGTAACCATGACGATCGAGCCTGACAGACCGGAACGCATTCTCGAATGGATGATCGGTGAGCAATATGATTTTGGAATCACCGACAGCTTTAATGGTCATCCAGCTGTCGAAAGCAGAAACATCGATGTCCGCACAGTTTGCGTGTTTCCAACTGGACATGAATTGGAAAACTTCTCTGAGGTGACACCCGCGGATCTTGCAAAGGCCAAGATAATTCACACACGACGCGACAGCGACTTTTTTGGGCGACTCTCAAAGGCGTTTCAGAACGCCAATGTGAAACTGAATTCCCACATTGAAGTCAGGCAATTCACAGCAGCTTGTGAATTAGCGGTAAAAGGTGTCGGCGTTTCTGTGGTAAGCGAGTTGGACGCCGTCCAATACGCCGCGAGCGGATTGAGCTATCGACCGTTCAAACCATTCTTGTCACATACACTCTCCCTTGTACGCCCGATTTTGAAGCAACCGTCACTGGTGACACTTGAATTCATCGAACAGTTTCAAGAAAGCTTGAAACCTTTCCAGGCCGAGTGACCCCGTCGATGACCACATGAAATCGTCGAGGATATACGCATCTGGGGTGGTGTCGACTTCGGCTTCGGCCATACCGCTCCGATGGACATGCCGCCGCCGGTCACTGCATCCAACCAAGTCGCATTTTTGAAACCGTCCGCGGATTTCTTTGGTCACACAAACCTGTTCACGTAATTCTCCAGAATTTCCTGGCGTCCAGATCGTGGTTCTGGGTTTATGCCATCATGCAAAACCCTGGCAGAAATTTCTTCCAAACTACTACCCAACATGGACTTCGCTTGTGGAGACTTCCAACCGGAGTACCGTTCCGACATCGCGTCTTCCAAACCGCCATCGTCAATCATGGCGGCAGCAGCTTTCAGACCACGTGCACAGATGTCCATCCCTCCGACATGCGCCGCCACCAGATCTGTGGCATCAATTGACTGCCGGCGAATTTTGGCGTCAAAATTCGTGCCCCCGGTGGTAAAGCCACCAGCCTTCAGGATGTAATAGTAAGCTAGGGCAACTTCCGGTGTATTGTTGGGGAATTGGTCCGTATCCCACCCGGATTGGTAGTCATTGCGGTTCATATCAATCGACCCCAGCATCCCTTCGGCGGCGGCAACCGCAATTTCATGCTCGAAACTGTGCCCGGCAAGGATCGCATGCCCCTGTTCGAGGTTCAGTTTCACCTCGTTCTCCAGCCCATACTTCCTGAGAAACCCGATACAAGTGGCGGCGTCATAGTCGTATTGGTGCTTGGACGGCTCCTGAGGTTTGGGTTCCACAAGAATGGTGCCCTTGAACCCAATCTTGTGTTTGTACTCCACGACCATGTTCAAGAACCGGCCCATGTGGTCTAGTTCGGTTGTCAGATCCGTGTTCAGCAGGGTTTCGTACCCTTCACGCCCACCCCACAGAACATAGTTTTCGCCACCGAGTTTGTGGGTCGCATCCATGCAGGATTTTACCGTCGCTGCGGCAAATGCAAAAACGTCGGGATCAGGGTTGGTACTGGCGCCAGACATCCAGCGGCGATGGCTGAACATATTGGCGGTGCCCCAAAGCAGCTTGGTACCAGGCACCTGCATCTTTTCCCCGATGTAATCTGTGATTTCCTCCAGAGTTCTCAGGTTATCGGCAAAATTGCCCTGCTCCGGCCGGATGTCAGCGTCGTGCCAGCAGAAGAATGGCTGGCCCAGAAGCTCAAACAGTTCGAAGGCAATGTCCGCCTTTAGGCGAGCCCGGCCCATGTCGTCCTGTGGATGCCAAGGGCGTTCGAACGTCGGCCCGCCGAAGGGGTCTCCGCCTTCCCACGCGAATGAGTGCCACCAAGCGACCGCAAATCGCAGATGGTCTTCCATACGTTTACCCAGGACAATCTCGTCCGGGTTGTAATGCCGGAAGGCCAGCGGGTTCGTGCTTTCCACACCTTCAAACCGGATCTGTTCGATCCCTTCAAAAAATCCACTTGGCATTTCTGCCCCCTACTCTGCTTTTTGTGCTGGCTGCTTGCCAAGAATGATCATCGACAAAAGATCGTCATCAGTGACGTCTGCGATATTGACCGTCCCAACCAGCTTCCCGTTCTTCATGACCGAGGCGCGGTCACACAGTTCCATTACGGCATGCACGTCGTGATCGATCAGGAAGATCCCGATGCCCTGCGCCTTAAGCTGGTGGATCAAATCCGCCACCATCTGCGTTTCATGCGGACCCAGCGCCGCTGTCGGCTCGTCCATAATCAGAATACGGGCGTTGAAGTAGACGGCCCGAGCAATCGCCACAGACTGTCTTTGCCCACCCGACAAGGCGGAGACCGGATCATTGAACTTCTGAAAGTTCGGGTTGAGCTGGGCCATGATCTTTCGGCACTCAGCCTCCATGGCCGCGTCGTTGACCAAACCAAAAGGCGTCGTCATCTCGCGCCCCAGGAACAGGTTCGATGTCGCGTCCAGATTGTCGGCCAAGGCGAGCGTCTGGTAGATGGTTTCGATATTGTTCGCCCGGGCGTCGCGGGGATTGCCGATCTCGACCGGCTTGCCATCGATAAGTATCTCGCCGTGATCCATCTGATAGGCCCCCGACAGCACCTTGATCAGAGTGGACTTCCCGGCCCCATTGTGGCCAAGCAGGCCAACGACTTCACCCGGATAGAGATCGACCGAGACATGGTCGACGGCCTTGATCCCGCCAAAGGAAATCGAGATGTCGCGCATCTCGACCAATGGCGGCGCGCCCGATCCGCGACCGGAGTTGGTGGGGGTTTTCTGAGTATCCTGAGCTTGCATCACTTGGCCCCCAATCGCTTGCGGTAGACGATGTCGATGTAGACAGCCAGCACAAGAACGCTGCCGACAACGATGTTCTGAAACGGCGCGTCCACGCCAACCATTGCCATACCCGATTGAAGCGCCTGCATGATCAATGCGCCAAGGATCGCGCCGTAAATGGTGCCGATGCCACCCGACAGCGCAGTTCCTCCGATAACTGCAGCGGCAATAACCCTCAGTTCATCCAGCGTGCCAATATCGTTCGAATGGTTCGCCAGACGCGCCGAGGCAACCACGGCGGACACGGCGCACAGGAACCCCATCAGTGCAAATATCTTCACGGTAAGCAGCCGTGTATTGATACCCGAAAGCTCTGCCGCATCCGGGTTACCGCCGGTGGCAAAGATGTATCGGCCGAACCGGGTTTTCCGCGCAACTATCGTCAGGGTAACCGCCACGATGATCAAAATGAGAACGGAAATCGGTATGCCGTATCCGACGACCAGCCCCTCGGGCATCGTCTCACCGCGCGCTTCGAACAAGCGTTGTAGCCGGCGCGTTGGAATGGCGTAGCTGTTTACGATGTAAACGTATCCAAGGATGGCGATTGCAATTATTCCGGCCAGAGTGGCCTCGGCCCAAACAGGTTTTACCGGAAAACCGTGTGACGCTTTTGCGCGGCGGCCACTCCACAAAGCCCAGATGGCGATCGCAGACGCGAACAGCCCAAAAAGCCAGCTTGTCGTTGTTCCCAAAGTTCCGTTGGTCCCGCCAAACATCAGGAACGTACTATCCAGAGGCCCAATCGTCTGGCCGCTGGTCAAATACCACGCCACGTTTCGCCAAACCAGAAACCCGCCAAGCGTGACGATGAAAGCCGGTATCGTCAGATAACCAACCATCCAGCCATGAAACGCACCAATCAGCGTGCCGACAAACAGCCCGACGACAATGGTGATCGCCCAGGTTGCAGGATTGTTCAAACCCATCCCAAGGACTTGCGGCAAAAGCTCGGTTTGCGTCATTGCCATCACGGCCGAGGTTGTTGCAAGCAGCGCTCCAACCGACAGGTCGATGTGTCGCGTGACAATGATGAACACCATCCCGCACGCCATGATGGCGACCGAAACCGTCTGGATGGACAGGTTGAACAGGTTCCGAGGCGTCAGGAAACGCCCGTCAGTAAAGATGTTGAACCCGATGCAAAGGATGACAAACGCGCCGATCATTCCCAAAAGCCGCATATCCAGTTCCAGTTGCTGGAACAGGTTGGGTTTCGCTTTTTCAGGTACCGGCTGAGACGAAGTTTCGGTCATTTCCGATCTTTCATATTCAGCAATGGTCCCCGGCCCAGACAGGGCCAGGGACTTTGAAGTTTAGTTGCAGGGAGCAGGTCCGTTTTCAACGCCCTGGCACAGATCTTCCAATGGGATCCACCCAGCGTCCACGACAACGGACAGGTTGTCCTTGGTGATCGGAACGGGCGCGAGGAAGACCGAGTTCATCTCGGTGCCACCGGGCGATGTCCAGCTAACTGCGCCTTCGACATCAGCGGGGCTTGTCCCACCGCTCAGCGCGACGGCGATTTCGCCAGCGGCCTTTCCGAGTTCACGAGCGTCCTTCCAAACCGAAACGGTCTGCGTGCCCAGCGCGACGCGGTTCAACGCTGCGTGATCGCCGTCCTGGCCGGACACGGGAATGCCTTCCATGCCCTGCGCGGTCAGAGCTGCAACAACACCACCTGCAGTACCGTCATTCGATGCAACGACCGCATCGACGTTATTTTCATTTGCAGTCAGGATTTGCTCCATGTTCCGCTGCGCGTTCGCGGGCAGCCAACCATCCGTATAGGCTTCGCCAACGATTACGATGTCACCGCTGTCGACGGCTGCCCCGATAATCTCTTGCTGTCCACCGCGGAGGAAGTCCGCGTTCGGGTCAGTCGGAGAGCCCTTGATCATCACATAATTGCCCTTGGGCATGGCCTCAAAAACAGCGCGCGCCTGCATTCTACCGACTTCCACGTTGTCAAAGGTCAGATAAAATGCGCGATCGTCCTCAATCAGGCGATCATAAGCAATGACCGGAATACCTTCGTCTGCCGCAGCCTGAACAGCCGGCCCGATGGCCTGCGCGTCCTGCGCCAGGATGATAAGCGCGTCCACGCCTTGGGCGATCAGACTTTCAATGTCCGATAGCTGCTTTGCTGAGGACGATTGCGCGTCTGCCGAAATGTACTCGGCACCGCCTGCTTCAAGCGCCGATTTGATTGCCGCCTCATCCGTTTTCCAACGCTCTTCCTGAAAGTTCGACCAGCTTACGCCGACCACTGGCTCTGCGAATGCGGTCGAAGCCAACAAAGTGGCCGCAGCCGAAATGCTGAGAATTCTTTTCATGATTTCCTCCCATTTGCCGAGCCATCGCATTTCGATTCGCGGCTCTCACAAATTTGAATACCATATTTATTTCAGTCGGTAAAATATTTACTCTACAAGAGGCACTCAAATTCAAATAGATTGGGCCAACAGCAAGATTCGCGAGGACAAGATGCTGAAAAGCAAAGCCTCTCCGGTTTCTTTGGAACAAAGAAATACGACCCGCCTGCGGGTACTGGAGCACATCAGAGCAAAGGGATCCGTCTCGCGGATCGATATTGCTTCCGCCTTGCAAACCAGCCCTGCGACCGTCACCGCAGCCACGGCTGATCTCATCTCAGCCGGGCTGGTGAAGGAGACTGAAAGCCAGGCACAGTCCAAGTCGGGGAAAAGAGGCAGACCCAGAGTATTGCTGCAATTGGACGGCCAGATGCACCTTGTGGCCGGTCTAAAAGTGGCTCGGCAAGTGATCTCAGTTATCTTGGTCGACTTTGAAGGTAACGAAGTCGCATCCCATAAATATGCTCTGGATCACGCCAGAATGTCGCCGCAAGAATTTGTATCGGCGATCCGCGAAGCACTTGAAGAAACCTGCAATCAGATCGACCAATCCGTCGCTCATTTGGCAGGTGTATCCATCGGGGTGGCTGGACTGGTCGATGCAAACAGGAATTTTGTCCACTGGTCTTCTTCGATTACTGAGAGAAATATTGATTTCAGCCACTTGCTTTCAAATGAGCTGCCCTGCCCTGCATTCGTTGACAACGACGCCAATCTTGTCGCCAAGGCCGAACAGCTTTTTGGCTTGGGCAAGGGTTTAAAGAACTTCCTCGTCGTTACGATCGAACACGGTGTTGGCCTCGGTATCGTTCTGGATGGCAAACTTTACCGTGGAGAGCGAGGCTGCGGCGCTGAATTCGGGCACACCAAAGTTCGACTTGACGGGGCCCTTTGCCAATGCGGCCAACGCGGGTGTCTAGAAGCCTACGTAGGCGATTATGCCCTGATCCGTGAGATGACAGTCACAGGTCATACCAACGGCATGGACTCTGTTTCCGACATACATGACCGCGCCAACTCGGGTGATGACCGAGCATCGTCGGTGCTTGCCCGCGCAGGTCAGATGTTTGGCCTCGGGATTTCCAACCTGATCAATTTGTATGACCCAGAGTGCATTATCGTCTCGGGGGCACAAATGAGCTTTGAGCATTTGTGTTCCAGCGAAGTAATGACCCGCATTCGAAACGGCGTTGTGAATGTCGACGCACCTTTGCCCCAGATTAAAGTTCATCACTGGGGTGACATGATGTGGGCCAAGGGGGCTGCAGCCTATGGAATTGAACAAATCTCGATTCTTAAGGTCAAGGAGCTGACGGCAAATGCGTCCTGAGCTTGCGATACTTGTGGCATTTGCCAATGTCGCGAATGCGGACACTGTTATTCCCCAGTTTACAAATGTGGATGTGCCAAAACATGTCTATGATGGCGGTTGGGAGCATTTTGTCGGCGGCGGAGTGGCAGTTTTCGATTGCAATGGGGACACCTTTCCAGAGCTGTTTTTGGCTGGCGGATCCAACCGATCTCAACTGTTCATAAACACCTCGAGAGATCAGATATCTTTTCGGATAGAAACGCCTGAGGATCTTTCGCTGACCGGTGTGACCGGCGCGTACCCACTTGACGTTGATAGTGATGGCATAATGGATCTGGCGATTTTGCGTGTTGGCCCAGACCTGCTTCTTCAGGGCCATCCCGGCTGCCAATTCAGCCCTTTCGATCAACTCGGTTTTCGATCAGGGGATCACTGGACCACAGGTTTCTCAGCAACATGGGAAAACGGGCAAACTTTACCAACGTTGGCGTTTGGCACCTATGTTGATCGCTTTGATCCCGAAGGCCCTTTTGAATCCTGCGGACCAACCCTTTTGTACCGCCCGGAAGATGGCTCGTACCATGAGCCGCTGCGCCTTGAACCCGGCTATTGCTCGCTTTCGATTTTGTTTTCGGACTGGGCTAGAACTGGCCGAGCTGATCTACGTGTCAGCAACGACCGGCACTACTATGTGCGCGGCGGCCACGAGCAGTTATGGGCTATGGAGCCTGAGCCGCGACAATACTCGGAAGACGAAGGCTGGCTGCCTTTTTCGATCTGGGGAATGGGGATCGCCTCTCGGGACCTTACAGGGGACGGATTTCCCGAAGTTTATCTGACCTCGATGGGTGATCAGAAACTCCAGATTTTTGATCCAGTACCGAACGGCCCAACATGGCGTGATGCAACTTACGAAAAGGGAACGACCGCTCATAGACCACATATCGGCGAAGACGGAAGGCCATCCACCGGGTGGCACGCACAATTTGGCGACGTCAATAACGACGGCAGGGACGACATATTCGCGGCCAAAGGCAATGTAGAGCAAATGCCCGATGCCGCTCTGAACGATCCCAACAACCTGCTATTGCAGAACTTCGATGGTCAGTTCCTTGAAGCTGCGGCAGATGCTGGCGTTGCGTCGATGGCGAAATCTCGCGGTGCGGCGCTCGCAGACCTAAACAACGACGGTCGGCTGGATCTTGTGGTCGTCAACCGAGGTTCAGATCTCGAAGTCAGCCAGAACACTTCGCTGAGTGGCAATTGGCTGCTGCTGGATATCAATCAAGGTCAAGCTAACCGTGCAGCCGTCGGTGGATTTGTTGAAATCAAAACCTCGCATGGTGTTCAGACACGAGAACTGACAATTGGCGGTGGACATGCCGGTGGGATCGCTGGCTTTCATCATTTTGGTCTTGGTAGCGATAACCAGGTTCAGGTTCGCGTGATCTGGCCGGATGGATCGGCCAGCGAGTGGCAGAAACACCTCTCTAAACAAATTGTTCGAATCCAACGCTGACTATTGATCCACCGGCAGTCCGCTAGGGACTTGATCCGGCACACCTAGCCGCTCTGCCGGGTCTTCAAGGCTTGCCAAAAAGCTGAGAAGAGTTTCGATTTCCTGATCCGTCAGGTTTACTTTCGACAAGCTGTTGCTTTGGGCAATTGCGTTTAAGTGCTGGCCGTCTGACATTGCCTTATGATCTTCGGAGCCCGGGAAGGCTGGCAATGCAGCCATCTCAATCGAGTAATTTCGCAAAGACATTACCGGGTCCAAATGATGCCGCACGATGTCCTCAAGTTCGGCATAAGCTCCGTTGTGTCCGTACGGGGCTGTCAGCGTCACGTTGCGCAAAGATGGCGTGCGGAAAGCAAACGCACCTTCGTCGTAACCGGTCACGCGAAGACGCCCGTCGTCCCTGACATGGATTTCAAACCGCGCCGCCTTTCCCGGACCAATTTGCGGCAGTGCGATCGAATGAAACTTGTGATCAGTCTGGAACCAGCCCGAGTGGCAGTTGCTGCAACCGGCCTTTCCATAGAACAAGCCCATACCTATCTCGGCCTCTTGCGACAACTTGGCCTCACCTCGCATTGCGCGATCGAACGGGCTGTTGTCCGCACGCCACTCGAATGCGATAAAGTCCGCGATTACGTTAGCAATTGCCGTGAACGTAATCTCATCATCCGGCGCTATATCCTCAAACCGCTGCTCGTACTCCGGAATGGCCGCAACACGTTCTGCAATCAGATCCCACGCACCGCCTTGCTGCGTTAAAAATCCAAGACGGACCGCCTTGCTCACGTCATTCTCGGAGTAATGACCCGCCATTTCGTCCGCCGACAAAACCGGGAACATGGCTTGTGCGGCCAGCGCGGACTTGAAGCCGGACCGCATATGAGTACCCAAGGGGGTTCTGATTCCGTCAGGTTGCGTTGAGTCTGATTCGAGCCGTCCATCATGGAAAAAAGTCGTGAACTCAGTGGCTCCGAGGTTCCAAAGCCCAGGCGAGTTTCGAGGAATACGTTGCTCCGGAGTGTTCTCTGGGTCCAGCGTTCGCTCTGGACCCAGCCCAACCCCCCCTTCCCCTATGCCAAGGGAAAGACCGTCTGACGTACCAAGCTTGGGATGATGGCAGGTGGCGCAGCTGATATTTCTGTTGCCAGACAAAATCGGGTCATAGAACAGCAACCGCCCCAGCTCGACACTTGCCAAGTCGGGTTCGATGAACTCCGGCAAAGGGCCAAGCGATTGGGCACGCGCACCACCCACCGCTGAGATTGTTAAGCCGAAAACCAAGAATAGCGAACCTGCTCTCATGTCATTCCTCAGACACCTCTAAGGTAAGTTCCTGCCGATACGGGTTCTCCGGAGTAAAAATTATAGAGGGAAACGACGAGATATTCGGTGCGTTTGGATAACCCGATGGCTCAATGCACACACCACGCGAAGCGCAAAGCGGTTCCGTCCCCTTGTAGCCCGAATACACCTGCGCTCCGGGTTGGTCAGAGTAGACTGTCAACGCAAGCCCAGAAGGTGAAGTGAGTTCCGCCACCGGAACTTTTGGGCTGCGATCATGATCAAAGCAAAAATAGTGATCGATTCCTTCGGGAACACTTCCAATCGTTTTGGGCGTTGAAAAATCCAACCCGTTTTCGTCGGTCGCAAGCACCCTGCCCGACGGGATACCCTGATCGTCGATTTCCAGATACCGATTTGAAGCGAGTTTCAGATTGTGCCGGTCCACGCCATCGGCAGCACCCAAAGTGTAATAGTTATGTTGCGCAATGCTTATTGGCGTCGGCCGGCCGGGCTGTGCAGCCATTGAATAGACCAAGCGCGGACCCTGTATGCAGATCCTGACCTCGAACCTGATTTCCTCTGGAAAGCCGCTCTCCCCGTCGCGAGAAACGTAGCTCAACAAGACCTCATTCCGTGCAATCTGTTCGAGGTCCCAGAACTGGCTAGACAGGCCATCGTCGCCGCCATGTAATGTGTTTTTGCCCTCGTTGGCGGTCAGTTCAAAACTAACACCTTCCAAGCCAAACGTTGCGCCGCTGATCCGGTTGGCAACGCGCCCGACGATTGCGCCCAGGTAACGCGTATCGGTGAGATACTCACTTGGGTCCTTGAACCCAAGGATGAGCGGCACGTCCTTGTACCACCAACCCTGCGTGATCGCCCCATAGTTCAAAACCGAAACACGCATATCCCCATCGGTGAGAATAGCGGTTTCAATTCCAGAGGCTTTATCCTTTTCTGGATTCATCTTACTGCCAACGGCGCAAGCGCCTGATAGAATTGCTTGTATCTCCGGTATTCGTTTTCGTAGGCGTCAATCAGATCGCCGCGTGGTTCGATGCGTTCCTGAATTTCCGGCGGTGTCATGACTTGCGCTGGTTCAGCGCCGTTTGCAGCACATATCGCGAGTCGCGCAGCGCCCAAAGCGGCACCGAATTCGCTGCCTTTTGGCAAATCCAGTGGAACTTGCAAAACAGTAGCCAGGGTTTCCAGCCAGAACCGAGATCGTGCACCTCCCCCTACCGCCATAAGGCTATTTGGCTGGGTTCCTGTGCTCTTCAGTGCTTCCAGGCAATCTCTCATTCCAAAAGAAACACCCTCCATTACAGACTGGGTCAGCTCAGCTGGTTCCGACGAAACATCCACACCCAAAAACGCACCTCGGATATGGCTATCGTTATGCGGTGTCCGTTCTCCTGACAGATATGGCAGGAACGTGATCACAGAAGGTCCATTCAGTTTTTCGGGCATAGCTGAGGCGAGATTTTCCACGGGTTCACCCAGATTGCGAGCAAGCCAGTTCATGCTGTTCGTTGCTGAAAGCATGACGCCCATTTGTATCCACCGATCGGGGACTGCGTGGCAAAAACAGTGTACGGCAGTTTCCGGATCAGGAGCATAGGCTTCCCGCGCAACAAGCAACACGCCGGATGTTCCGAGTGAGACAAAACCGGTGCCGTCGTTGATGCTCCCGATCCCGCAAGCTGCGGCAGCATTGTCGCCAGCACCGCCAGCCACAACAACCGGATTCGACAGCCCCCACTCCCGCCTCAAACGGGCCTTCAACGCTCCACCCGGCTCACTGCCTTCGACCAAGCGCGGCATCTGGTCGACACGCATGTGACCCATGGCGAGCGCCTTTTCTGACCACTGCCGCGCATCAACGCCAAGCCAGGATGTACCTGCGCTGTCTGACATGTCTGAGACATAATCACCAGTCAGCCAAAACCGCAAATAGTCTTTCGGCAGCAACACCTTGTCTACCTTTGAAAACACATCCAGCTCATGCGTACGCACCCACTCCAGTTTCGGCGCAGTAAACCCCGGGAATACAATATTTCCCGATATGGTGCGCATCTCTGGTGTTTGATCCAGTCTCCTCGCCTCATCGGCTGACCGCGTATCGTTCCAAAGAATACAGGGCCTCAGCACTTCGCCACCGCGATCCAGAAGCGTCGCGCCGTGCATGTGTCCGCTTAGGCCAATGCCACGCAATCTTGAGACCGCTTGCGCGTTAATTTCGCGGAGCTTGCTGACAACCTCTTCGCAAGCGTTGATCCAATCCAAGGGGTTCTGCTCGGACCAACCGGGTTTGGGCGACGAGGTCGCAATGTTGACTTCGGCATCACCGACAACAAGACCGGCGTCATCCACCAGAATTCCTCTGAGACCCGACGTCCCCAAATCCAACCCAAGATACATTCGGCACGATCCCACGATTTATTTTAGCAGATAAAATTTATAGAAACAGAGATCTTGTCAAGGTGCTGTCAAAGGAATCCTCTCCCACCGCACTTTGGCCGCGAGGCTGATTTTCTCGCCTGCACTCCAAGTTTCCCGCAAGTCATGAGCGGTTTGCGATACTGTGTTAAACCGAGCTTGAAGCTCATTCAGCTCCATATCCGTATATATCATGTAGTTTATTGCCATAATAACCTTCCAACGTTGCTTTCGGACGCGCAATTATGGTGATTTTCATCCCATCGACGGGCCAATCCTCGAACTGCCTGCTAAGTGCTTCTTCATCGACATCTCTGTCTTGCAGGCCGATGGCGACATTGTTTGCCCAGCTTCGACTTTTTCTTTGCCGCATCCCAAATGTTTCGAACCCATTCGGTTTACGGCGCATAGTGATCATAGATTACATCATTGCTTAGGTTGCCTGGGTTCTTTTGGCCTGCGGTTGATGGGTTTTGAAAACGTCAAAACCAGTTTGGCGCAAAACTTCTGCGGGCTCATCGGATGGGCTCAAGTTAGAAACGCGCTATCGCAGCAAGAACACTCATTGGAAGCCGTTTGTGAAAGTCGGACCTTAAAACAGGAAATCCATTTTTTCACAGCTGCAACCTAGGGCATCCCAAAAGCCATGTTCTTGGTTCAGCTGACGTTTCCCTTAACTAGCAACACATTTTAATAAAATGTCTGTCCAACCTCACTTTGGTGCTTCGCCAAAGTAGCCTCCAAAAAAACCGATCATCGCCAACAACACACCAACCAGTATCGCAATCACTAGAAGAGCTCCGCTACCTCTGGCGAAAAATCCCAACGAGATTAGGCCAACGACGAAGATGCCAACTAAAAAGTACAGTATTGTATTGTCCATCTTATCCCCCGAAATAACCCGCCAGGCTACAGAACGTCCTGCTTCACAAATGCAACAATCGATCCAAGGGCCGTTTGAAAGGCGACGTCAAACGACCGCCGGTGATTGTCGAATGCCATGCACCGTGGCGAACAGGACCGGAACCAGTATCATTGTGAGCATCGTGCCCGCGGTCAATCCACCCATGATCGTGACGGCAAGACCCACCCAGAATACGTCTGGCAGCAGCGGTATTACGCCCAGAACAGTAGTTGCCGCTGCCAGCACGACGGGACGAAGCCTGGAAGCGCCGGCATTCAATACCGCGTCGTAACCCGGTTGACCTTCGGCCAGGTTGTCGTTGATCTGATCAATCAGAACGATCGCATTTTTGATCATCATACCCGTCAGGCTCATGCCTCCGAGCAATGCGACGAAGCCAAACGGGGTATTCGTGAGAAGCAGGCTTGGAACAATACCTATCAGCACAAACGCTACAGTTAGGAAAATGACCAACGGTCTGCGGTATGAGTTAAATAGTCCGACCACGATAAGTGCCATGATCGAAAACGCGGGTATCATCCCCGGAATCAAGGACGCTTGCGCAGACACAGTGTCCTCGTACTCTCCACCCCTTTCATGCTGTAGCCCGGCGGCAAGTCAGCCTCCAAAGCATCGAAATCAGCGAGAACTGCGACGCGATAGCTTGGCAGAGTTACACTATCGATTGGATTGGCTTGGACGGTCAGAACCCGGCGCCGGTCGCGGCGATTGATCGTGGGGTCTTCTGGCCGGACATTCACGCCGCGAACAACCCGTGCCAATGGGACAGGCTCAACAGAAAATGGTGACTGCAGTTGCAGCAGTTCAAAGTTGTCCACGGCAGCTACATCATCTGCTCCGGGCCGGACTATGATCAGCAGAAACTCGTCGCCTTCGCGGTAGAGGCCAACCGAACGCCCGTCGAAGGCACGCTTGGTAGTATTCCCAAGATCTTCGTAGGTAATACCCGTCCACCGCGCTCGGTCCTGATCATAGTCAGGAACGGTTACCAGGAGTCGGTTGCGCCAATCGGTACGCGCCACCTTCGTCCATTGATGTTGATCCAGTATCGCAACTGCTCTGTCGCCAATTTCGCGCAAAGTTTCGGGATCGGCATCCGCGGGGCCGATAATACGATTTTCAAAAGCCCAAGTATTGCTGGGGCCCACACCGAATTGACGCGTGAAGGATGTTGCTTCGGGCATATTCGCCGATATCCAAAGCGAGATCTCTTTGGTCATCTCAGGAATGTCGCGGTAATCCTCGACGTTCACAATGACTTGCGCGTAGGACGGGTTTGTTCCTTCGGGGTCGACAGGCAAGTAAAAACGCGGTGGTCCAGCCCCGATGAAGCTGGCGATACCCGTCACGCGATCATCCATCTCCACCCGCTCTTCGATCCGGGTGATCGTCTCGGATACGGCTTCGATCCGGGTTTCCTCAGGCGCGTAATAGTCGATCATGTACTTGGTCATCGACGAGGTCGGGAAGAACAACTGTGTGACGGAACCAAAGCCAACCTCGGCAATGACCAGAGCACCAGTGGCCACTCCGGTAGTCAGATAGCTAGCGCGGATCGCGGCGGCCAGAAAACGGCGGTAAACGGCAAAAAAACCGGTGTCGAATGTCTCACTGGCCCCGCCCTTTGGCTCCGGCAGCATGGCAACGCACTGCAATGGCGTGACCGTCATCGACAGCAGCCAACTGACCAGCAGTGCAATTCCGACAACTGAAAAGAGCGTCCGACAATATTCTCCTGCGCTCTCTACCGATGCAAAAATGGGGTAAAAGGCCATAATCGCGACGAATGTTGCCCCTAGCAGAGACATAGCAGGGCGCGTGGCGGCATCGATTGCGGCTTTCGCGCGATCCATTCCCTGCGACATCCGCACCATCGCGCCATCTGAGACAATGATCGAATTGTCGACCATCATGCCTAGCGCAATGATCAACGCGCCCAAAGACATCCGCTGAAGATCAATGCCCAGTGCCGCCAAAGGTATGAAAGTAGTTAGGATCGTCAGGATCAATCCGCTGCCGATGATGATCCCCATGCGAACACCCATCGCCAGAGTCAGAACGACCAGCACAATCGCTACAGCCTGTCCGAGGCTGATCAAGAAACTGCTGACGGCCAGATTCACGTCGTCAGATTGCCAATGGACCCGTTCAACCTCGATGCCCACGGGCAGGCCTGCAATCAGTTCATTTACTCTCGCGTCTACGGCTTCCCCAACGCTGAAAACGTTGACACCAGACTGGAAAGATATCGCCAACCCAATAGACGGGGGTCCGTTATAGCGCATCATGGTCGTTGGTGGATCGGCATAGCCCTCCTTGACCTCAACGATTTCTCCTAATCGCAGAAGCTCGGGCCCCCGAAGTTGCCCACTTTGAGCCTGATCTAGGCTACTAGGACGAACGACCAAATCTGCGATATCAGACGGGCTAGTAAATGTACCGCTTGGCGCAATGCGCATGCGGTCGTCACCGATATTCACTCGCCCCGCATCCACAATTGCATTCTGCGTCTGCAGGGTATTGAGGACGGTTTGAGCCGAAACACCCAATGCAGACAAGGTTTCTTCCCGTGTTTCCATATGGATGACCCTGTCGCGTGTGCCCCAAAGATCGACGCGGCCGACGCCATCGATCAACGAGAGCTCTCGTTTGAAGTCTTCTGCGAAATCATCGAGCTCCCGCGCCGAGAACCCATCAGACGTAATAGCCAGCAGCAGACCAAAGACATCTCCGAAATCATCGTTGATCGCGGGACGAACTGCACCTGGGGGCAGGTCGGTTTCCACGTCTCTGATTTTGGGACGGAGCGTGTCGCAGATTTGTGGCAGTTGGTCCGACCAATAGTTTGGGCGAATTTCGACTTTAATGGTCGACACACCCGCCCTGCTATCGCTCGAGATGTAGTCGATCTCCTTAATCTCCTGGAGTTTCAGCTCGATCCGTTCCGTGACCTCCTGCTCAACTTCCTCAGGGCTGGCACCAGGATATAGGGTGGTCACGACTGCAATCTTGATGGTGAACTCGGGGGCTTCCGGCTGCCCAAGGCTGAAGAACGCAGAAACTCCGCCCAATGTGAGCATGATAACCGTGAACCAAACGAATTTGGCATTGCGGATGGAGAATGCCGCTAGACCTATTACCCCGTACCCTCAGGAAGTAGCGAAACCTTCTGACCCTCTCGCAAAGAGTTCGCTCCTGCGGTGACGATCACTTCGCCAAATTTCAGACCATCGCTGACGGCCACCCCTTGGGACCGGGGTGTGCCAAGCGAAACTTTCCGCGCGGTTATGGTTTCTGTGCCGGTATCAAACACCCAGACATGAGGATCGGCTTCCCCTTCCGGCACGAAAACCGCGCTGGCAGGAACCGTGATCGCATCAAATGGCTCGTGTCCTTACTTTGGCTGGCCGCGGGCGCGTCCTGCCATACCCGGAAGAACAAGTGCGTCTTCCGGTTGTTCCATAATCAACGTGACAGGGAAGGTCCGGGTTGTTGCCGAAGCCTCTGATCCAATCTCACTGATTTCCGCCGATAGAACCACATCCCCCAAAGCGTCAAAAGTAACGGTTATATCCTCAATATGCGGGACCAGGGCGATGTATCGTTCGGGAATATCAATCACCACTTCGATATGCACGGCATCCAGAATGCGCAGCACCGGAGTCTGTGCTGCGACTTCTTCGAAATCTTCAATGTACTTCGCGACCACTCGGCCATCGAACGGTGCCGCCAAGCTTGTATAGGTCAAATCCAGAGTGGCCCGGTCCAGATCATCTTGGACAGAATTGATTGCCGCCTGAGCTGATGTTTCACCCGCGACAAATCGGTCGAGTGTCGCCTGAGCAGCAACATCTTTTCCAACCAAGGATCGCTGCCGATCTGTTTGCAATTTGGCGTTTTCGAACGTCGTCTGCGCGCTCTCAAGCTCGGCAATAAGCCGATCGACTTCAGCCTGGTACAGGGCCGGTTCCAGGGCCGCGATAACTGCACCTTTCGTTACAAGGTCACCAACCTGAACGTCCACACCAACAACATTGCCCGGCACGCGAAAGGCCAACGAAACTTCGCGCGGCTCTGGCAGTCCCGACAAAGTAACGGTCATACAAACTGGATAGGTCAGAAATCTCGGTCGCTCTGACGGGCCGAATAATAGTCTCGGTCGCTTCTTCTTCCTTCTCCCAGCAGCCCGTAAGCAACACGAAGGCCAAAATCTAAACAGATAATCTTATCATTTCCCCCTCCCGTGCGGCCCGCGATCATCTCGTCGTCTCTGTGAAGGTGGCCTGAATAGCAAATTTGACGCTAAAAGCTGTTTGAATTGTATGCGTTTATAAAACAAAGTCAGAAAACGGAATTTGTTATGGGGGCGCAGGTGAAAAGAGCCCTGACCTCACCTTGTCAAATCTCCATTGTTTTAGATTTACTAGACAACTTCGCAGGATGAGGGAACCTCGGGACCAGTGTTTTTTGGCAGGAATGCGCGCCGTCGTTTGAATTGGTGTTGCGGCGGCGGACTAGAAGCCCGCAGAACAGACTTGAGCTTAAGCGCAACTAAGGTCGTATTCCCGCCCGTTGCGCGAACCGGACATCTCTGGTTCCCTAGTGGGGCGTGTAGGTCAAGCTCGTTTTCCCTTATTGCAGGGGATCATTGTCGCTCATCCGGATCATGCTCTCTTCGCGGTCTGGGTGATACCGGATCGGCGATCGCTGCACGCATGCCCGGATTTGTTGTGGAAAACCTCGCAGTGAGATGCGCTTGGCGGCGCAGCGGGCACTTTCGGCTGCATTTACCGAACTTGCTGTCATCCGCCCATTTGCGGTGTAGCAAAACGGCCAGTTTGCGTGCAATGGCAGTGACCTCGCGGAGCTGGCCCTTGGTGCGCATCAACCGCGTCCCCAATGATATAGTCTGCGATCTGGCCATGGTTTTCATCACCAAAGCTTTGGCAGTAGCATAGTTTGTCGCCCTCACGTCTCGACCCTCGGTTTTAGACAGCCATAGCCCTTGAGCATTCTGTTGATAGCCGTAATACGAAGAGATGTTGGCTTCACTTTTTTCGATCACAACCTTTCTCGGCAGTCCATTTGCCTCCAACCATCTATTTTCCGTAGGCTTGTATCGACGCAGTGAAATTAAGGTTTAAGGGTCTCGCCGTATTTGGCGACGGCTCGATAACAGTAAACACTCAACATCTGGATCGGCTGGCAGCGCGGGGCACCTTGGTTGAGGGCAGTCTTATGGTGCATTTGACCAAGCGTCAGGGTTGATCATATGGATTGGTGCGCCCTCTGCATAAGCATTCACTTGATCAAAGATATCGGCGAATTGCAGGTCGAACTCGTCCTCGGTCACAAAACCAATGTGCGGGGTGGCGATCAGGTTCGGATGTGACAGCAACGGATCGTTCGGATCGGTCAGCGGCTCGGTGTCGAACACGTCAATCGCCGCCTTTCCGGGATAACCATTTTTGAGCGCATCGAGCAATGCCCCCGGCACGATAAGCCCTGCACGGGATGTGTTCACAAACAGTGCACCCGGCTGCATTCGTGCGAAATCAGACGCCGTGATGATTCCACGCGTGCCCGGCTTCAAACGCACATGAATCGAGACGACATCACTTTCGGCGAAGAACGCCTCGCGGCTGGGCGCAATCCGTTCGCCATCCGCGAGTGCTCGCTTCCGCCCCTCATCCGAGGCCCACCAAACCACATTCACCCCGAAAGCCTTGGCATAGTCTGCAACGGCGCGCGCGATGCGGCCGTAGCCATAAAGCCCCAGTTGACGACCTCGCAGAGTCTTGCCGACTCCAGCCTGCCACCGTCCTGCCTTGACCGATGCCATTTGCGACGGCAAATCGCGCATTCCGGCCATGATCAGTGCCCAAGTCAGCTCGGCTGCGGCATACGAGGGAGTTCCCCCGTGCATGTTCGAGCAGAGCAAAACGTTTTGATCCGTACAAGCCTGTACGTCGACGTGAGGATAAACGCTACGTTGGCTGATCAGTTTAAGATTGGGCAACTTCTCGAGCAACTCACGCGTTACTTTGGTGCGCTCACGAAACAGGACAACTGCCTTGGCATCCCGTAATCTCGAAGCCAACTCTTCGGTGTCTTCAATATGATCTGTCCAGACCGTCACGTCGTGTTCAGCAAGCTTGGCAAAGCAAGGTAAACCGCGCAGCGTGTCGAACCAATCATCCAGGATGTGAACCTTCATCTGCTTTCAATACTCCGCCCGGCGGTGAGATTTCTTGGCGTTGGAATAAAACTTGGAGCTTCAAGTGCCGCCAACGCGTTGCGAACACGTTCGCTTTGATCAAGCAAGTGGTTGAACTGCTCGTCGCACCCAGCAATCGGTGTCGGGTATTCCCCCATATCTCGCCGCAGTGCCGCTTGCGCCAGCTTGAGTTCCTGTAGGGCAATGTCGAGGCATTCCGTGTAGTCATCCATGGCGAAAACTCCATTCAGTATACCATAGTATACCAATTTGAGTGCGCCCGATCAACTCCCATCCCACACGCTTTGGGGCACGAAAATATGGCCATCGGCCAGTTTGCGAGCCGTACGTACCAACCCAGCGGCGCCAAGTGAAAACCCATCTTCGTTCGAAAAATCAACCAATACACCGATTTTTCCTGAGGCGTGTTCGAGTATGACCTCTGCAGGACTGGCAGTCGCGCGCTCAAGCAGTCCGTCTGCCACAGTTCCCGGCGTCAGCGCGCACGACGCCATGCACTGCGCCCCCGTAACTGCCATCGTTGGATGCGTCTTCCACGGCATGAAGTACCGGACGGCAATGGTGCCACCATCTTTGGACGGGGCAAATAACCCAAATTTCGGCGTTACTGACTGCGATACATCCCCCATTCCCATCAATTGGCCGGCTTCGATCCGAATAGACTCCATCCGATCAAAGAACTTTCGATTTGCATCCAACTCTTCAGCAGTTTCATACCCCGTCAGGCCAAAATCTGTGGCGCGGGCAATGGCCATGGGCATTGCGACGTCCATGCAGGTCAACTCAATCCCCTGAACTGTGGTGCGCAGACTTCCCGTGGGCAGAAAGGCACCGGTAGAGGAGCCGACGACCCCCATGAAACTCAATTGCACCGGTGCTGAGTGTCCCGGAACACCGGCAATTTCAGCGTCACCGTCATAGGTCAGTTCACCGCCCGGGGTTTGCACTTTGGCGACCACTTGTGCCCCGGTGTTAACGGCACGAATACGGATCACGGTCTGATCATCTTTCGGCTTAATCATACCCATTTCGATTGCCGCAGGGCCGACGCCAGACAGGATGTTCCCGCAGGTCGGCTTGAAATCCACCAGCTTTTCCTCAACCGAGACCTGGGCAAAGAAATAGTCGATGTCTGCCCATTCATCGTCGCTGACCGACAGCATTGCCACCTTGGTTGTGACCGCCGCGCCGCCACCAATCCCGTCGATATTCAGCGCGTGACCGGCACCTACAGCAGCGATCAAGACCTCGGCCAGCGTATCCAGATCCTCAGGAAGGTCCGATCTTCGGAAATAGGGTCCACGCGAGGTGCCACCTCGCATAAAAAAATATGGGATTGCGGTTTGGCTCATCTCGCAGTCTCCTCGACAAGTTTTGTGAGAACTTCGGTGAACTCGCTGGTGCCCAGCGCACCGTGAAGATCGCGCGTTCGCGTTTCGGGCAATGCCAATGCTGTGCACACGGATGCGCGGATCAGATCGGCTGCAGCGATTTCCCCGAGATGTCGCAGCAGCATTTCAGTGGACAAAATCAGCGAGACCGGATTAGCCATGTCTTTCCCGGCGATGTCCGGGGCAGAGCCGTGCTGTGCTTGTGCCACTGCGTGGCGGACACCGAAATTCAAGGACCCGGCAAGCCCCAGACCCCCAGCCAGTTCCGAGGCGAGATCACTCAAAATATCGCCGAACATGTTGGTTGTGATCAGGACGTCGAACCGGGAAGGGTCGCGAACCAGATGAGCCGCCGCAGCATCTACGAGCATTTCGTCGTAGGTGACATCGGCGAATTCGTCGGCCATGACCCTGGTGCAATCGAGGAACAAGCCATCCGTCATGCGCATGACGTTCGCCTTGTGAATGACAGTCACATGCTTGGAGGGGCGCGACGCGGCCAGTTCAAACCCAGCTCGTGCGATATCCATGCTGGCCGAGCGCGTGACCTTCCTGAAAGCCAGCGCCACATCGGGTTCCGGCATGAACTCACCGCCACCGGCGAACATGTTGCGGTCGGCGTAGAACCCTTCGAGGTTTTCGCGCATCACGATCAAATCGAAGGCTTTGCGGGACGGTGCATCCAACCCCGGCCACGTTCTGGCCGGGCGATGATTGGCAAAAAGCTCCAGCTCCTTACGCAGAACGCCCGAGGGATTGCGCCCGCCCTGATCAACCGGCGGATAGCTGTTGTGGGAAACCGGCCCCAATATGACCCCGTCAACGGCCTTAGCGGCTTCGACGACAGCCTGCGGAATTGTCGACCCTTCGGCCTCCAACGCTGCAAAGCCAATCATCTTCCGCTCGATCCTGACCTCTCGATTCAGAGCTGGACTGGCGGCTTGCAGAACCGCCAGCGTTGCGGTCATGATTTCCGGCCCGATGCCATCCCCATCGAGGCACAGTAGGGTCAATGTATCGCTCATTTCAGCGGCCACGGCAGGCTGACCATGTCCTGAAGCAGACCCGGTGGGAAATCCCGGTTTAGAGCACCCGCCATGACGCACATGAAGCCGATACCGCAGGCTGTTAGGATCAGGGTCATCTGCCAGCTTGACCCGGCCCGAATGCGGAAGAAGGCGATCAGGAATCCGATCAGGGCGAGAATGAAGCCCACAACCCATGTGGCCGCGATCAAACCCGCAAACCACGCCAGCGTCGACCAAAGCCCATGCGGAGCGCTCGCATCTTCACCGGCAATTTCCTTGTCGGCAAAAATCGCATCCCCCTCAGGGCGTCGCATCATCTGGATCAACAGGATTACGCAGCAGAACAAAGACACACTGCCGATCACCAATGGGATGATCTTGTCGGTCATGTTGTAGTCGGGGATCATGTTGGCGTTGACCAATGCCACGATCAGGTAGGCCATGATCACCAGCAGGAAGACCAACGGCGCACGCTTGCTGCCGGATTGGACCTCACCCTCAGCCATGATCATCTTGGCCTGCCGAATGCCCAGAATGACCGAAACTACGGTGACCACGATCAGGACGATCACGATGGGGCTGAAGACATACTCCATCCCTTCGCCAAAGCTCTTGCGGAAACGGAAAGAGGCGATCTGAAACGCCTGGTTGGTAAACTTTTCAACCGGGTTGGACAGAACGAACCCAATCAGGAAGGCAGGGCGCGACCAGTCGAAACGGCGCAGGAAGATGCCAATCAGGCCAATGACGAACAGGGCCAGAAGGTCTTCGAAATTCTGACCAGACTGGAAGGCCGCAAAGCTGATCAGCATGAACAGGAACGGCGCCAGATAGGTGAAGCGGATCGTGGTCAGCTTGGCGATGCCGCCCGAGGCCGCGATACACAGGATGGTCCCCACGACGTTGGCAAGCGCCAGCAGCCAGACAATAGAATAAGTGATGTCGAGGTTGTCTTTGAGCATGCTTGGCCCGACCTCAATGTCGCCAGACCCCAACAGAGCCACAGCACCGATGAAAATCGCCATCGAGCCAGAGCCGGGGATGCCGAACAGCAGCGTTGGCACTAGTCCCCCACCCTCTTTGGCGTTGTTCGAGCTTTCCGGTCCGATAACCCCGCGCACTTCGCCCTTGCCAAAGTTGCTTTTGTCCTTGGTGGATTGAACCGAATGACCGTAGGCGATCCAGTCGACCACCGACCCTCCGAGACCAGGAATGACGCCAACAACCACGCCAATGATCGAACAACGGACCGACAGCCAGATATTAGCGAACCAGTCTTTGACTCCGTCCAGCCACCCGGCACCCAGCGAGGCGCCCTTGGCAATCGACCGGTCCTGCCGCAGCAGCGAGACGATTTCGGGCACCGCAAAGATGCCCAAGCCAACGATAACCAGCTTCAGGCCGTCCGTCAGATAGGGAATGTCATAGGTCGCCATACGCAGCGACCCGCCAGCGTCCGCCTCGCCAATCGTACCGACCATCAGGCCCAGCCCAGCGGCTGCAACGCCCTTCAGCGGGATGCGTCCGGCGAGGATGGCAACCATCGAAAGACCGAGGATGGTGATCATCAACATCTCGGGCAGGCCAAAGGCCAGAACGATCGGTCGCGCGGCAAGAATGAACATTGTCAGAAAGGTTGCTCCGACCAAACCGCCAAACAGGGATGACGCAAAGGCGGCCGACAACGCCCGCGCGGCTTCACCCTTTTTCGCCATCGGGAAGCCATCCAGCACGGTCGCCTGCGAGGCAGAGCTACCGGGGATCCCCATCAGCACCGAGGCGAAGGTGTCAGAGGTCGGAACAACGGCGACCATCCCGATCATCAGCGCCAGTCCAAGGATGGGGTCCATGCCAAACATGAAAGGCAGCAGAAGGGACAGCCCGGCGATGCCGCCAAGTCCCGGAAAGACACCAACGGCCAAACCCATGACGACGCCGAGAATAAGATATCCCAGAACGATGGGTTGCAGGATCAGACCCCACGCGTCACTGAGCGCAGGAACAGCTGTGGCGAAAACCTCCATAGCGGCCGCCTTTCATAAATTGTCTTGTGTGCAGAAAAGCGCGCGCCCTTCGTTGGGCGCGCGACAACGTGTCGGCTTAGTTCAGCTCGACGCCATAGGCTTCTTTCAGCCAGTTCAGGACATATTGTTTGGCATTGTCATCTACATTGGTCGCTGTTTGCAGCGCAGCTTTTGAGCCGTCGCCGACGAACACCGGATACTTGCCTACTCGTTTGGAAGAAATGTCTGCAAAGTCACCACGCTCTGTTACAGCTTGGAACGCTGCGGTGTAGGCATCGACGACCTCTTGTGGCGTGTCACCGGGCAGGAAGGCCAGCTTCTGAACCGGGAAACCTGCGACAAAGAACGCTTTCCAAGCATCCCAAGCCTCACCGCTGGTTTCACAACCGTCGGTGGCCTCACAGACCTCTTTGAAGGTTGGGATATCGGGGAAAGTTGGATCGCGCACGATGTTGCCATCTGCATCCAGAGCACCCCATGTCATCATCGGCACGGCCTGACCGGCCTCTACCAGCGGGGCCGACCCGCCCAAGTAACCCGAGGAGGTCTGATAATCGATGTTGGCCTCACCGCGCTCGAACATCAAACGACCGTCGCCACGACCTTTGATGCCAAAAACCGGCTCGACGTTCATGCCCAGCATCTGCCACGCCAGCAGCGGTACAAGGTCAAGACGCGTTGCACCCTGCGACCCGTAGATGAAGTTGGTGTCTTTCAGTGCATTTGCCGACCCATCAAACTTTGCTCCGTCCTCGGCGTTCAAATAGGCGACACCACCGGTTCCCGACGCCATGACCGGGATCCAGTCATTGTATTCATAGCGAACACGCGGATCGCTCAGCAGATACGGGAACTGGGTCGAACCTGATGTGCCGAACAGCAGCGTGCCATCATCATGGCTTTGCTCCTGGAACCAGTTGGCGCCTTTGGTCGAACCTGCGCCCGGCATGAATTTCACGACCACGGTCGGCTGACCCGGCAGTGCTTCGGACAGGAGTGGCGCAAAGAAATTGGCCCATTTGGCTGAGCCACCCGTTTCTGAGAACGGGATAACCCATTCGATGGTCTTGCCCGAGAAATCGACCTCAGCTGCGGCAGGTGCGGCGATACCGGCGGCGGCGATCAGCCCCACGACGGCGCGACGGGTGAAGTTGGAAATGGCCATTGGTTCCTCCCTGTTGACCAGACAACCACGTCAGCGCGTCTCACGCCACAGTGATTGCAAATAGAACTGTGGGGTTGATTCCCCCTCCCATCTGGCAATCATGGAGCGTCAACCTTGCGTGAAACTTGCAGGAGATCAGATGCGGATCGTCATCGTCGAGGATAATGAGCCCCTTGCCAACGCTATTGCCTATCGGCTGCGCGATCGGGGCCATGCCGCAGATGTGCTGACAGATGGCGACGCCGCCGATCTGTATCTTGAGCAGGAAGGCGCGGACCTGATCGTTCTGGATATCAACCTGCCTGGCCGATCAGGGCTCGAGATTTTGCGGTCGCTGCGCAACAGGGGGGACAGCGCACCCGTCATCCTGCTGACCGCGCGCAGTGAAACCAGTGATCGCGTGTCGGGTCTGGACATGGGTGCCGACGACTATCTGGTGAAGCCCTTCGAGATGGACGAGCTAGAGGCCCGCATCCGTGCCCTGTCGCGCCGCAAGCAACTGGATTATGGATCGCGCGAAACCATCGGCGACTTGGAGTTTGACCGTACCGCCCGGCAAGTCAGCGCAAATGGACAGGTGCTTGACGTCCCGCGACGGGAGTTGGCGGTGCTGGAATGCCTGCTGGAACGGCGCGGCAGGATCGTCCCCAAAAGTCAGCTGACCGACTACGTCTACGGCGTGGGAGCCGATGTCGAGGATTCAGCCGTCGAACCTCATGTGTCACGACTGCGCAAGAGACTTCAGGATTTGGGCATCAGGATCAAAACAGCCCGGGGCCTTGGATATCTCCTTGAGGTGGACACGTGATCCACCTTAGTTCGCTTCGGCTCAGGCTGTTTGTTCTGATCCTGACGCCACTCGTTTTTCTTGCGGTGCTACTTGGGCTGTGGCGTTTCACGGTAGCCCAGAAGACAGCGCAGGAGCTTTTTGACGACAGCCTGTTGTCTGCGGGTCTCGCGATTTCCCGCGATGTCGCCATCTCGGGCGGTGATGCATTGTTACCGTCGACGCGAAACATGATCCGTGAGGCATCTGGGGGCGAAATCTTCTATCATGTCACCGGCCCTGGTGGCATTTATGTGACCGGATATGCCTATCCCCCAGCTCTGGCAGGCCTGGACCAACAAGACCCGTTTACGCCGCACTTCTTCCAAGCTGTTTATCGCAACGAGCAGGTTCGCGTGCTCAAGATGACGGAACGGGTGATCATCGAAAACCTTGAAGGGGACGCAACCGTCACAGTTTGGCAGCGCATGGCCGACCGTAATGCATTTGCTAACCAACTATCGATCCGCGCTGCCATCCTAATGGGCATCTTGCTGGCCACACTCGCAGTTGTCGTCTGGTTCGGGGTGGAACGCGGTCTGAGGCCGCTGCTGGATTTGCAGGATGCGATCGATCTCCGCTCTCCCGACGATCTGAGCGAAATCAGGCGGCCTGTACCTTCAGAGGCGCAAGGAATTGTCAAAACCCTTAATCGGCTATTCCGGCAAGTGGAACGCAGCATAAACGCGCACCAGACGTTTATATCCGAAGCTGCACATCAACTCCGCAATCCGGCTGCCGCCGTACAGTCTATGGCCGAAGCCCTTCGGGATGCAAAATCTGACGGTGACAGGGACAAACGCATTGCTGAATTGGTGATCGCGGCAAAGGGTTCTGCGGCCGTGGCGGAACAATTGCTCTCGCTTGAACGTCTACGCCATCCAACGCATCTGGACCAGATTGAAGAGTTCGACTTTCGTGAAGTCGTCGAGGAAGCCTGCACTGAAATTGGCGTTCACTTCCTTGCAAATGGTATCGAGTTTGAGGTCACGATGCCGAATGCGAAAGTTCCCGTTTCCGGGGACAAGCGTTTCCTAAGCGAGGCAATCAAAAACCTTCTCGACAATTCGCTGAAGCATGGTGGAAAAGAACTGAGCTGTGTTTCGGTTACAGTTTTGCCAAAGGATGCCAGCGTCACTTTGACGGTGACGGATGACGGTAAGGGGCTTTCCCCAGAGCACAGCGAAACAGCGTTCGGACGATTTTCTCAACTGGAACCGTCCGAAGGAAGTGGGTTGGGGTTGTCAATCGTCTCCGCTGTTGCACAACGCCACGGAGGTCACGTCTCAATCAACCAAGTCGAAAAAGGTGCGAGTCTTACGCTTGAGCTGCCAGTGATTCAGTAGGTCATGATTGCCCTGCGCAATACAGAATAACGACTTTGCCCTCAGAGCTTCTATGCAAGTGCAGCTAACGCACGCTTTCTACCTAAAGAAAAGTTGCTCTGGAGATACCAATTGTGGCGACCTCCGCCCCGGGCGCCCGTGATCAAAACTGCTTGGCAGTTTGTGGCCACCGTTTCAGCTGGTTGATTTGTGAAGTTCAGCTCATTTAACCTATTCTGGGAATTCAATGCCGTAAGGTATGTTGTTTCGAAACCAAACCGCGAACGTCACTGTGAAATCAAAGCTCGCTACCACGATAATAGCAGATATCTCGGATAGCACTCCATTCTATGCGGCAATGGGGGATGATCAGGCGCAAAAGCTCATACAGTTCGAGATTAACCGTCTCAGAAAAGCTGCAATTTCCCTTGGAGGTATTCCTGTAGGGCAAAAAGGCGACGACGTCTTATGCTATTTTCTTGATCAGGACTCTGCAGTTAAGGCGGCATTGGAGATGATAAACAAGCCGCACGGCACTTTGTTGTCCGTTCATGCAGGAGTGCATCATGGTCCAATCGTTTTCGCGGAGAACGGGATTTTCGGTGAAACTGTTAATCTGACTGCCAGACTGGCTGCGGCTGCAAATCCAAGCGAGGCTTGCGTCAGTGAGTGCGTCGCCCGTGACTTAAACCCAGACCTAAAGCAGCTGCTCACTCCGATTGGTCCGCTTCACCTGAAAGGTGTGAGCGATCCTGTAAAAGTTTACTCAATGCGACCACCCACGGACGGACTCAGTACAGTTGTGCATACACCGACACTGATTGATCGCAGTCTCAGTCAAGGAACCCAGAGCGGCAGCTTTGCACTTGTCCTCTATCATGACGACAGGTCATGGCGTTGCAGAGAAGGTGATGAAATTAGGATCGGAAGATCAAAACGATGCGACGTAGTTATGCCTCAGCCATGGGTTTCGCGGTTGCACGCAGTGCTGAACATGAAAAACGGCAAACTCATGCTGACAGATCGAAGCTCATCTGGGACATACGTAAAGTTTGAAAACGAAAGAGAAATTCAGCTAAAACGAGAAGCGGTCATGCTTGCAGGCGGGGGTTTGATATCGCTGTCTCTCCCTACTCAACACGCTGATGCCCGGCCTCTCGAATTTGAAGTCGTGCGTCGATAGCTGTTTCCAAAGTCAGACTTCTGAGTTCTGTGGCGAAAGTCTCAGAAAGATATTTGCATTTCGTGCTAGGATTATCCTGCAGTGCTGAATTCAAAAAGCTCAGGAGGGAAGCATGCAGTTTATTTATTTGAACCAATTGTGTCGCGCTGGTTTGATCCTTGGAGCAACCGCATTTCTGTTCGGTGTGGAAGCGATGGCACAATCAGATATGCCAAACGCCTGCCCGGTGGATGGATGCGAAGTCCGCATCGTGTCGGTCGAAAAAAATGGTGACGAACTTACGATCACCTACGAAGCGAACTTTGAACCAGACGTCTCCAAGAACCACCTGCACGCTTGGTGGGGGGAGAGCTACGCCGTAGAGCAAGTCGGCAGGAACGCTCAGAGTGAGTTTAATGTCGAGCAAGGCCGATGGCACCGACACGACGATTACCCCACCTATGAGACCAAGGAAGCTGCCTCAACCTCCGCACGAGAGGGGGCCACAACAATGTGCGTTACCGCGGCGGACAGAGATCACAATATTCTGGACGCGACCAAGTATCATTGCGTGGACGTGCAAGAGCATCTCTGAGGTAAGGGATGGGCCATGAGTTTCCCCGCTTTTATAGGCCGTTATGCCGTAGAAAGGGAAATTGCTAGCGGCGGCTTTGCGGCCGTCGTCTTGGCCAGGGATGAAGAACTGGAAGTCCCTGTTACGCTAAAAATTCTGCACGCAAATCTGGCCACCAATGACAAGGTCATTACCCACTTCCTGGAAGAAGCGCGTTTGCTGAGGCGTATTCGATCTCCGCGTGTCGTGTCCGTTCACGATGTAGGACGGCTGGAGGATGGGCGGCCCTACTTTGTCATGGACTATGCGGATCGGGGTACTTTGGCGGAACGTCTGAAGCGTTTGGAGCCAGCGCTGTTAGCTCAGCGTGATGGTGTGGGCATCCTGATAGACGCGCTTGCCGATGGATTGACGGCGGTTCATGAAGCAAACGTCGTGCATCGTGACGTCAAGCCGGCAAACGTGCTTTTGCAACGCATCAAGCGCCCGAAAGACAATGAAAACGCAAGCACTTTCACTGCGTTGGTCGAGCCGGATGAAAGAGTGTTTTTGGCCGACTTGGGAATCGCAAAAGACATGGCGATTGGCGTGACAGGCGCGACTATGATGGCCGGAACACCGCTGTATCAAGCGCCGGAACAGGTTGAAAACGGAGAACCTGTGTCTCCAATGACCGACATTTACTCAGCAACGGCCCTTATGTGGCACGTATTGACAGGCCGGGCCCCACCACCTTTTCACCGCATATCTGAGAACCTGACTGGGTTGCCAGAGATGTGGCGCGATTGCATCGAGCATGGAATGGCGCTGGACCCTGAGGCACGGTTTCAGGAAATGCTATCCTGGCGCAATGCGATGAATGATGCTCTGGACCGGGATCGACGAGAAGCCGCGTCCGAAGCTGTAACGCAAATTTCAGAGGGTCAGGTGGAATGTCCCTACAAAGGGTTGGCGGCTTTTCAGTCAGAAGACGCCAGTTATTTTTTTGGCAGGGAAGATCTGGTCGAAGAACTTGTAAACAGGCTTCAACAAAGCCGAATGCTGGTTTTGGGGGGCTCTTCCGGCAGCGGCAAGTCATCAGTCCTTCGCGCTGGTTTACTCCCATCAGTGGCTGCAAACGCAATACCGGGTAGCGAAAACTGGCGTGTTTGTGTTTTTACCCCCGGTCGGGATCCGATGACGGATTTGTATTTCCAACTCATCGGGGACAACTCACATCTTACTGCTCAGGTCTCACTGAATGATTTCATCGCATATCCCAGCGCAGCGCGCCGACTTGCGACAGCTAATGAAGGCGAACTGCTTATCTGCATAGACCAGTTCGAAGAACTTTTTACGCTGGTCACGCAAGAGCGCAGAAACAAGTTCATCGAAGCATTATCTGCAATGACCGACCCTGCAGATAGCCGAGTTCGAATTGTAATCACAATTCGTGCCGATTTTTACGCCTCCTGCGCGGAAATTCCCTGGCTTGCGGACAGGATATCTGAAAACCAATTGATGGTTGGGCCGATGACCCGCGCGGAACTTCGCCGCGCGATAAGTGAGCCGGCGCGCGCGGCCGGGCTGCATATGGACCGGTCTCTGATAGATGCAATTGTTGATGAGGCGGGCAAAGAGGCTGGCTCGTTACCTCTCGTGGCGCATTCGCTTTACGAAACCTATATCCGACGTAAGGGTGCAACCATGTCCCTGGACGGCTACCGAGAGGCAGGCGGTGTAACGGGTGCAATAAGCCAAACAGCAGAGACGCTTTTTTCCAACACTTTTGACGATGATCAGAAAAATGCCACGCAGAGATTGTTTTTGCGATTGGTAACCCCCGGAGAGGGAACGCCAGATACACGCAGGTTGCTTCCGATAGATGAGGTCGAACAAGATTCCGAACCAGAAACAACGCGGAAAGTTGTTGAAGCTCTGACAGACGCTCGCCTTTTGTCGGTGGATGAGAACACCGTGCAAATCGCGCATGAAGCCCTGTTGCGTACGTGGCCAAGATTGAACTCTTGGATCGAGGATAGCCGGGACGACCTGCGAATGCGTCAACGTATTCAGCATGATGCCGCCGAGTGGGAAAACGATGGTCGCGAACCTGACTTGTTATATCGGGGAACAAGGCTATTGGCCGCGGAGGAGTGGTCGCTTGAAAATGAAAATGAGTTAGGAAAGCTTGAACGAGAGTTCCTCGGGCAGGCGCGCGAAGCGCGCGAGGCAGCTCTGGCGGCATCTAATCGGCGCAAACGACTGCGACGCCTCTACTTTCAAATCGCTGCTGCTGCGCTGGCGGTTCTGACCATTGGGGCGACGGGTGCTTCCATAATGGCTATTCGTGCCTCTAACCTTGCTGAAAGCAACCGTAAAATTGCAGTGGAGGCCACTGCGGAAGCCAACGAGCGGTTTGCGCGTGCGTTAGGAGCGGCCGCAAATGGCCTATCTCATTCGGACCCGTTGCTTGCCCTTTCCCTCAGCACAGAGGCCATCGCACGCGCCAATTCAGCCGCCTCCACTTCGGAAGCACGTTCCGCAATGCTTATGGCGCGCCAGAAATTGAATGAACCAGGCCTCATTCCGCTGGGAAGTCCTCTGTCGGTCGGGGACGCCCAAACCATGGATCTTGATGCCGCAGGGCAACGCGTGGCCGTCGGATTGCGAGATGGCCGCATTGTGATCCACAGTACCAATTCGGATCAAGGTGTTTTGGCTGAGTTGGAAGGACACTCGGGGGGTATTCGAGACCTGGCATTCTCACCGAACGGAAACCTCCTTTTGTCGGCTGCAACTGACGGGGATGTCCGTTTGTGGGATGTTGGTCCTTCTCGAATTGGTCTGGTCACAACACTGTTCTCCGGTGACGACGTCGCGTTCGGCGTGGCGTTCGATTCAGTTAGCAGGCGTGCCGCTTCTGCCACCGGAGACGGCACTGTACGTCTTTGGGACGTTTCTAACGGGATGCAAATAGGTCCACCTCTGGCGGAACGGCAACTCGGCTTTAAACGGGTCGCTTTTTCCCCGGTTCTGGAAGGTTTGGTGGCTGGAAATGTCGACGGATCCATATACGGATGGGTAGACATTGATGCGCGTCCTGCCTTTCCCCCAATACCGGGTGGTCCGCTTGGTCCGGATCCTGACCACCTTTCTTTCAGCAGCGATGGCAGTCTCTTTGCAGTCTCCCATACGAATGGAAAGGTCACGACGATCGGATTTCCGTCAGGTGGCCCAGTCGTTGATCGCTTTACCCATGCTGAAGCTGTTGTAGCCGCAGCGTTTTCCGGTCCCAAAAACGTACTTGTAGGGGCCACGGCGAACGGAACGCTGATAATGGAAGATTCAAACATGTTTCCGATCGGCGACGAAGTTCAAGCGCATAGCCAGAGCATCGTGGACATCGAAACTGCCACGCACGCTCCCATCCTGGCGACACTTGGTCGGGACCAGCAAGTTCGTATTTGGCAGATCGTTTATGAAACAAGCCGCGACAGTACATTGATCTTTGAAGATGGAAATAAGGCTCTTGGCATTGCGTATAGCCCAGATGGAAACAAGATCGCGGTAGGCGATAGCGAAGGCAATGTGTGGATTTGGGATGTGGGATCGACAATGAAACCCATGTTGTTAAGGGGGCATCGAAATCAGGTTTGGGCGGTGGCGTTCTCGCAAGATGGTCGGCACCTTGTCACTGGTGATCGGGACGGCAACATCCGGATTTGGGACCCAATTTCCTTGCAGCTAACAGAAGAGTTCAATTTGGGGCAGACGCCGGTCTGGAACATTTCTCCAACCGCCACATCGTTGTTTTTTGCGGCCACAGGGAACGGGGTTCATAGAATTGATGCAGCAGACACAAGTGTCGCAAAAACAATTGGATTGCCCGAAACGGCCATAAACCGAGTAACCATATCTCCGGACGAGTCCAGACTTGCCGCAGCTTCCTCCACGGGAAAGATCTATATTTGGAGTATCCTGCAAAATGAGTTGGAAAAAGTGATAAACGCTGACGACAACACGCTGTGGAGTGTTGCGTTTTCAACTGACAATTCAAAAGTTGCGTCAGCGTCAAGCGACGAGGTGGTAAAAGTCTGGGATCTGGAAAGCGGCGAAGAACTGGCGGCATACGGCGGGCACAAGGGCGGTGCGACGGATATTGCCTTTTTGGCGGATGAAGCGACATTGGTCGCAGTCGACAGATCAGGAGAGTTGCATTGGTGGGACGTGGCAGTCAACCGAAGGCTCATGCCTGTTCAGAAAGTGCACACAGCCCCAAGTTGGAGAATTGCACTATCACCCGATGGTCAATCCTTTGCCACCACAAGCGAAGAGGGCGTGACCCGAGTGTGGGACAGATTGAGTTTGGAGATCGCTTGCTCTTTGGGCAAGCCGACTTTCGACAGAGAGAGACGAATACAATACTTGGGTAGTCAAAAGCCGGCGACCAGTTGTGATACCGTCCATGAGTAGTCAGGATTGGCTAGTGCAGCAGCTTTTGAGCTGCGAAAACTGTATCGGGTCTTGTTTCCTTATTTGTGCGGAAGAAAACTGAGTTCTGCGACTACATTCCTTACTTCGACAAGCTGGTACATAGTCACTAAGAAGATCTTTATTCACTCCGCTTGTTATTCAAGTTGGCGTTAGAGGCTATGCCGGTCTGGGTATAATTGACTGTTTGCGCAACAAGAGGTGATCCCGCTGGGCCAAGTCTGGGGACGACTTAAATGCCCAATAGAGCTTCAGCGCATGGTATATTTGCGAATTCTGTTATCGCGCGCGCTCGTGTTTTTGAAGAGTGCTGTTTTCCACAGATATCACTATGATGGAAACATTGTCGGGTGCTCCCTGCGCCAGTGTAGCGTCGAGCAGTCGTCCAACGGCGATTTCGTTCGATTGAGACATAGCCCGCTCGATGTATGGAAGCGGAACTACGTCCGTCAGGCCGTCACTGCATATTAAGTATTTCGAGCCGATCTTCGCTTGCTCGATATCTGTATGGGGATCGATGTCATGGAAATTGGGTGTCCCGCCAAGGGATTGAGACAACGCAGGTTTCATCAGACCCGATAGGGATGTCTCTGAGACAAGGTCATCAACACTCAACTGGTGCAAAAAACCATTGCGAAAACGAAAGACTTTACTATCCCCCACATTGAACCAAATCAGCTTTTGAGAAAGGCAAACAACGCCAGCAACGGTCGTACCCATCCCCTCCAATAGTGAGTTTCCCACTGACACGTCGTACAAGGTTCGATTTGCACTTCTTAAGAATTCTGCAAGTTCGATTGAACTCTTTGGCGCCGATTTCATTGAAAGAAATGTATTTGCAACCGTTTCACTCGCATACTCTCCAGCACGATGGCCTCCCAAACCATCAGCAACCAAGACCGGTTGACCGGTAAGCTCAGAAAAATCAAACCGGTAGGGCACGGTCATTGATCGCTGCTCTTTCCAGGATCCCGCCAGGATGCAATCCTGATTTGAAAGGCGAGCGCTTCCGGTATTTGTAATGGCCGATCCTGAAATCTTCATACTTGTCTCAACCGAATTCAAATTACAGTTATGCGGCTTTTGAGAAATAGGACCATAATTAGAGGGCGATGGTAAACCCGATTGTATATTAGGGTCAGGACTCATAGCCAATAAATGACGAGAGCTGCGAGGGCGATTGCTGCGAGGAAGACCTTCGGGCACCTGTCGTACCGGGTTGCCACACGGCGCCAATCCTTGAGCCTGCCAAACATGATCTCGATCCGGTTGCGGCTTTTGTATCGGCGCTTGTCGTACTTCACCGTTGTCTTGCGCTGCTTCCGGCCGGGGATACAAGCGCGTATCCCTTTGTCTTGTAACGCTTCTCGGAACCAATCTGCATCGTATCCGCGATCTCCGAGTAGCCAATCGACATCGGTATGCCGCTGAACAGAGCCCGAGCACCGATGTAGTCGGCGGTTATAAACAGGTTCAGCGTGCGTCCCTGACTGTCGCAGATGGCGTGCAGTTTGGTGTTCATGCCGCCCTTGGTTCGGCCAATCAGGCGTCCACGCCCCCCTTTTTGACGCCCATGCTGGTCGCTGTCCGGTGAGCCTTCAGACAGGTCGCGTCGATCATCACAGTCTTCTGTTCGCCGTGCCCGACGGCCAGGCCAGCCATCATTCGCGCGAAGATGCCCTTGTCGCTCCACCGTTTCCATCGATGGTACAGCGTCTTGTGCGGTCCATGGGCAGCAGGGGCATCCCGCCACCGCAAACCATTGCGATTAATGAAGATAATCCCGCTCACCACACGCCTGTCATCGACGCGCGGCTTGCCGTGGGGCTTCGGGAAGAAGGGCTCCAGACGCGCCATTTGCGCATCCGCAAGCCAGAAGAGATCAGACATGTTCACCGCTCGTTTTTGAACCGTGAATCACGCCGCAAAACGGAAACCAATGGGTCACGACGCTAATAAGGAATAATGGTAAGTAAAAGAAAGTGCTGCAATATTGGGCGAGCAAATCCAATATTTCTTTCTATTTAGGTTTTATAAAGCCATTTTTCGATTTACCTATCATGATTTTAGCTTTGATTAACGGCGGTCTCAGCTCTCTCCTTTGCCTGCCGAGAGCAGATGATTATTTAATAATCAATGGTTTTAAAGCCACCATTTGCATACTTTAACCGAAAATTAATTCATTATTATTTTCGGTAAAAAATAACCACCCCAAATAACCGGAGAGCTGCCACATTTTGACCATTTTTGAACCACACGCTTTTTGGTGAAGGTTGCAACTCGCCGCTGGCCTTTTTTACGGGTCAGAAAGTTGCCGAAATTTGTTACGGTTAAGAGGTTCCGAAATCGCACTTCCTGCGTTTGTAGGTGTTTATTCCCTAAGAACATTCCTGTGGCCGGTTCCCTCGGCCAAGAGAGGATAACTCATGCCCATGGATTTCAAGAGATCAGTAAGCACTTGCGCTTCCCCTTCAATTCCTGCGCAGAAAGATGCTCGACATTTTGCCCGTGACGAGAGTGGTGCTCTTACCATTTTCGGCCTCTTTATGTTTTTGTGCATCGTCGCCTTTGTGGGCATCGGCATAGATTACATGCGCTTTGAAAAGGAACGTTCGGACTTGCAGTACACGTTGGACCGGGCTGTTCTGGCTGCGGCAGACCTTGATCAAAAGGCAGAACCCAAATCCATCGTTCGTTCGTACTTGGAAAAGGCGGGCCTTCTGGAACATGTGACCCGCATCGATGTGGTCAACAGCGCTGGTTATCGTGAGGTGTCGGCGACAGCCATTTCCGAATTCCCGACCCAATTCATGCATCTTTCCGGCGTTGATACACTGAGCGCCCCTGCGGCAAGCACTGCCGAAGAAAGCGTCGGCTTGGCCGAAATCTCAATTGTCACGGACGTCTCGACCTCGATTGACCTGCCAGCACTGCAAGCTGCTACGAAAAGCATCATTACAAAGATTGGAACAAAAAACGGGACTTGGAGCAACGAGGTTTCATTCTCACTGATCCCTTATTCCAGCCAGGTGAACGCTGGTGCGGATTTGCTGAAATACTACAATCTCGACCGCTTTCACCACCACTCACACTGTGTCAACTTTATCGACAACGAATTTAGCCAGCCTGAGCTTTCTCTGACCAGAGTGCTGGAACAAACGGCTCATTTCGACCCTTACACCGAGACAAAAGAGCCGATTCAGCATCCTGTCTGCCCAATCCGCCCCGGATCGGCGATCCTGCCGTTCCAAAACAATGAAACAGTGCTTCATAACTACGTCGACGGCCTCACTAAGCTCGCCAATCCGATTGTTGACGAGGACTCGGGCCTGGACAATGGCGCGAATTGGGGCCTTATCCTGCTGGATCCCGGTACACAGCCGGTCATCGAGAAACTTGCCACCCCCGTAGCCAAAGGTGGTGACGGTATCGTACCGGAAACATTCGACGACCGCCCTCTACCTTACAACAGCAACGTCCTAAAGGTTCTGATTCTCGTTTCCGACGGAGACAATACTGACCAGCACATGCTCAATCCGTCGATGCGCACCACCATGTCGGATATATGGTACAACGAGGACGCGGATCGCTTCTCGGTCTTTCAGTCGAATGGCTCCCCTATGTTCTGGTGGCCGCACGATAATAGCTGGCAAGATCACGCCTACGGCGAAGGAAATTCTCAGTGCACAACCAAAGGCAGTAAAACAGAATGCGTGAATGAAGACGAACCCGGCACAGCAGTACAATTGTCCTACGTTGAACTGCTGAACCTTGTGTCGTTGGAACACATTGAAAACAACATCTTCACCCAGTCACCAAGTGCCTATGGCCAATGGGAAGCCAGTGCGTTCAGCAAGAAAAACGCGGTCGCTAAGGACCAGCGCACCAAACACGTATGCAAGGCCGCCAAGGATCAGGGGGTGATTGTATTTAGTGTCAGCGTCAACGCTCCGGCGAATGGCCAAAAGGTACTGGAAAATTGTGCAAGTTCCGCCAGTCACTATTATGATGCGTCGGCCCCTGACCTCACAGATGCCTTCACATCGATCGCGTCCTCTGTCCGTATGTTGAGGTTGACACAATGATGCGTAGAATGATTTCCGCTCTGGATAAGCTCCGCCGCCAAGAAGACGGAAATGTGACCGTCGAGTTCGCTATCGTATTCCCCGCCATCTTTTTTTTGGTTCTTTCGGGGTTAGAGCTTGGTTTAGTAACACTGCAACACGCGCAGCTAGAGCGTGCCGTCGACCTGACAGTACGCGACATACGACTGAACACCGGCATCGATCCACAACACGACGACATCAAGGCTCTCATTTGCAGCCGCGCCAGTTTTATCAGCAATTGCGAAACCAGCGTGCAGTTGGAAATGATCCGCCAGGATCCTTTTGACGCCATAACGGTGCCAACTGTCCCTGACTGCACTGATCTCTCCGAAGTGGTACGCCCGGTGCGGGCCTTCCACAACGGCCTTGAGAACGAGTTGATGGTTCTGCGGGCCTGCGCCAAGATCAACCCCCTTTTTCCAACGTCCGCAATGGCGAAAGCACTGGTCAACGAAGAGGGCCAGTACGCCCTTACCGCTACAACTGTCTTCGTGCAGGAGCCAAGTTAGTATCATGATCAAGCGACTTCTAACACGCCGCCCGAAACACTTCCGAGCAGGGGAAGACGGCTCAGTATCCCTTGAGGCCGTCCTCATTACTCCAATGCTTTTTTGGACGATCATGGCGGGATATACGTATTTCGAGGCCTACAGGCAGAGTGCCTCGAACATCAAAGCAGCGCACACAATTGGTGACGTGATTTCTCGCGAAGTCCGGGTAATTAACGACGCCTATATCGACTCGATGGAAGAAATGTTCAGATTGATGGTGGTCAATCAGGCCGATCTGAAAATCCGAGTTTCGCTAGTTAAATACCATGAAGACACCAACAGCCACTCGGTGGAATGGTCTGCAAATCGCGGTGGATTTACCGAAAAACTGACCCTCGCTGATGTTGCACTAATTAAAGATGCTTTGCCCCCGATGTCGGATCAAAACACGCTCATCTTGGTCGAGACGTCCAACACGTTTGTCCCCCTCTTTCGCGTAGGCTTGGGCAATATCGAACTTGAAAACTTCATTTTTACCCGACCGCGCTTTGCAAACAATATCAAAGGGAACGTCTAGCAACCGTATTTCTCAGGCGGTCTGAGTCGACCAGTTTTGCTGAGATTTGAGGAGTGCGTTCACGATTGTGACGAGCTTTCTAGCGACTGCTGTGACGATGACCTTGTGTGGCTTTCCTGCGTCCCGCAAACTATCTGCGAAGATCTTGAGTACCGGATTTTGGTGGCTTGCGACGAGAGCGGCTTGGAACACGACGTGTCTAATCTGTCGCCGTCCGCCACCAATGGCTCGCTTGCCACGCATCGCACCGCTGGGCAAGTAAGCGACTAGATCGGCGCTCGGGCGTTTCTCAGCAGCTTGCTAAAGGCTGACTGGCTGCTTGGGGATCGTGGCCATGACGCCGACTGGTTCCGAGATGCCATGAAAGACAAAGCGATACGCGCCAGCATCCCCGGCCGTAAGCAACGCAAGACCCCGGTCAAGTACGATAAGCGTAGGTACAAACGCCGCAACCGTATCGAGATTATGTTCGGCAGACTCAAGGACTGGAGACGCGTCGCAACCCGCTATGACCGCTGTCCCAAAGTATTCCTTTCTGCCATCGCGCTCGCAGCAACCGTCATCT
>NZ_JBQFRP010000019.1:0-58339 GCF_056537465.1 Ruegeria sp. CE8 | reverse complement strand
GTTTGGCCATCTGCTCAGCAGTCAGCCAGAAAAGGTCGCTCATATCACCGCTCCGGTTTTCGAGCCGTGAATCACGCAGCGCTTTGAAAATCAATGCATCCTGACCCTAAGACAGTTCGGTCAGCTCGTAACTTTGCAACAGATCCGATCTGTCATTTAGCGCGGGGGTGTTGTCACGTTAAGCACCCCGCTTCCTTTGTGCATCCCTGATAAGGGCAGCGAGCCTGTAAAACCCATGCGCCATTTTGGTATAGGGCATCAGCAGGAAGAATGTCAGGACCGAACCAAGGTGGATAGCAAGTAGCGCGGGCATCAAAGCCGTTGAGCCGAGGGCATAGAGCACCAACCCGCTGAGCCCCACAAACCCAAGCAACAGGATGAAGCCGGTATCACCACCCCATGCCGACGGATCGCCAAGATCGCGGTCTGACTTTTGCTTGAGCAAAGCCATAGCGCCGCATCCCAACGTCAGCAGGATTCCACCGGAAATCCCGAACAGTTTGGGTAAAGACCACAACCCATAAGGCGCGTGCATTCCGAAAACATAGTGCATCACCGTCGCCACTGAGGTCGATGCAAAGCAAAGCAGGAATCCATACATGATGGCATGGTGAATGTGACGCCGCCCCTGGCTGAACCGGTCTTCGTCCTCGAAATTACAACCCTCACCGTGGCCTGCGGCCAGATCCTGCATCTTGCCGGCGCGCTTGAACGCAGCTGTCAGATCAGACATCTGGATGGGTTTTCCGCCGACCTCAGCCCAATAGCGCTTCATGCTGACGGCTATGCTGAACAGGGGCAGCAGGAATGCGGGCGCAAAGATCGCGACCATCGCGTTATGCGACAGAGCAGCGTAGAACCCCTCACCTCCGCTTGATCCAATGGCGCGAATGGCCCAAAATAACAGGGCAAATCCGATCACAAGCGCCAAAGCTATGGCTCCGCCATGGGTGTGGAACCGGCGCGCCAGCGGCTGCGGCCACGCCAAGCTCTCCCAACTGTCCCGCCTTACTTCGGCCAGAGCTTTGGGCAGGTTCAGGTCAAACTCGTGAGGCGCTGTGTACTGGCAGGCGTAGTAGCAGCCTCGGCAGTTGTGGCAGAGGTTGGCAAGTTGCGTAACATCCCCATCTGAAAACGCGCGTTCGGCATGCAGTGACGGGAAGACCGAGCAGTAGCCCTCGCAATACCGGCAGGCGTTGCAGATCTCGGCCTGACGACGGGCTTCTTGAATAAGATCAGTTTGCATAGGCTGCAGCCTCACGTCCTGCGATGCGTCCAAAAACGGTTCCGATGGTCATGCCGAAGCCGGCCAGATAGCCTTGTCCAAGGATCGACCCGGCCATGGTCTCGCCAGCCGCCCAAAGGTTCTTGATCTTGCCGTTGGGGGTCGAGCACTGCGCTGTGTCGTCAACCATGAGGCCCAGATAGGTGAAGGTCACACCCGTTCTCAGCGAGTAGCCATAGAATGGCGGTTGGGTGATTGGTCGGGCCCAATTGGTCTTGGGCGGCGTCAAGCCCGAGGTCGCGACCCCATCCAGCTCGGTTGGGTGAAATCGGCTGGTATCTCCGCAAGCGGCGTTGAATTCAGCGACAGTCGCGGTCAGCTTGTCCGCTGGCAGGTCCATCATCCCGGCCAGTTCCTCCAAGGTATCCGCCTTCAGCGGCGGGAAAACGGAAGGCATGAACAGGTTCAGCGACTTTGCATCAATGATAACGTAACCCACTTGATCTGGTTGGGCCGCTACCAACCGCCCCCAGATTGCGTAGCGCTTTGGCCAAACGTCCTCGCCCTCGTCATAGAACCGCTCAGCATCCTTGTTCACGACGATGGAAAACGGCACGCAGTCCAGACGGGTGACAATGCCGCCGTCGAATTTCGGCGCGCGGCCATCAATGGCGACAGCGTGGCATTGGGTTGGATCGCCAACGCTTTCGATGCCTTGATCCAGAAGGTCGGCCAGCACCACACCTCGGTTGTAGGGCGTGCCCCGGATCAGGAAGTTCTTTGCGGGCTCACCCCAAGCGCGTGTGAGCCAATCCGTGTCGGCCTGAAATCCGCCCGAAGCAACGATCACTGCCTTAGGAGAAATCCGGTGAGATTGACCCTCATATGTGTAGTCTACCCATTCGACTCTATCGCCGCTCAGCTCCAAATGCGTCACGGCAGCTTCATACAGCACGTCAACGCCCAGACCTTCCGCTGTTCTGAAATAGGCATTCACCAGAGACTTACCGCCTCCCATAAAGAAGGCATTTGTCCGGGCCAGTGAGAGTGTCCCGGACAGTGAGGGTTGAAAGCGAACGCCGTGTTCCTCCATCCACGGCAGGCATTCCTCCGAGGTTCGGATCGCCAGTCGGGCCAAATGCTCGTCGGTTTTTCCATCGGTGACTTTCAGCAGGTCAGATAGATATTCATCCTCGCTGTACTCTTCGATCAACGGTCCCAATGGAGATTTATGCATGCAACGAAAGTTGCGCGTGTGACGTGAGTTTCCGCCACGATAGGGTTTTGGCGCCGTCTCTAAGATTAAAACGCGCGCGCCTGCCTCGGCGGCGGTCATCGCGGCGCAAAGGGCAGCGTTCCCGCCACCGATCACAACGATATCGTAAGCTTCCTTTTGGGTGGCCATATCCTGTCTACCTACTGATTTTCGTCGATTGAGCGGTCGCTGTCCTGCAATGCACGGATGCGCACCCGTTGTGCGGCCTGAATATGCGCACGCATCTCTGTTTCGGCCGCCGCACCATCGCGTGCCTTCAAAGCGGCCATGATACAACGGTGCTCGGCTCCGGCCGATCCGGCCCGATCACTGTCCAACAATTGTGAAGGTCCAAGGATCAGTAGCGCTTTCTGAAGGGATAACATGGACTTGGCAAGAAAACGGTTCTTGGCAGCGTCCAGAAGAGTGGCGTGAAAAACCCGATTGATCCGAGCCGCATCCGGGCCGGTGCCAGCCTCGGCCAACCGATCATTCAGCATGTCCAGCTCGTCCAATTCGACATCCGACGCCGCACGCGCCGCCAGTCTGGCCGCGGTCCCCTCAAGCACGGCGCGCATTTCATAGAGCTCCATGACCTCGGCGTAATCTAAACTGTGCACCATAACGCCCTGTCGAGGAACATGGGTGACCAGCCCGTCAGCCTCCAACTGCCGGATCGCCTCGCGTACCGGGGTGCGGCTGACGCCCAACCGTTCAGAAAGCTCACTCTCGCGTAGGCGTGCGCCGGACGGAAGTGAGCCTTCGCGAATCTCTTTTGACAGGCGTTGATACGCAGAATTGCCTTGCGGGCCTGGCTGTAAGGGGTCGCCCTGAATGGTCATCGCGCGCATGCCTTTCTCAATGCGTCCATATGTATACATTTGGATACATATGGAGTCAACATCGTTGAAACCTCAACTGATCGCACAGACCAACACACCTTCACATCTGACAAAATAGGGCGCGACACCCATCTGCGCGCAGCCAATAGTTGTTTTAGTCTCGCATGCCACGAGATGGCTGAAAAACACCTGCCAACGCTTGGGTTGAAGTGTGTTCCATGCTGGGCATTAACCTTTGCGGGTCAGGCCGTTGGCAAGTCAGCCTTTCCCGGAACCGGCTTCAGGCCGCAGAAACCCCTGAATGCGGTCGACATTCTGAAACTGCACGAAAGGGCTGTCACCGCCCGGCCCGCCTTGAAGAAGATCGCCGTGGTCTGTCATGAATTTCGTAAAGACCGGACCGTGTAAATGGCCGATTAAAGCCTGTTCGTCCCTGTAGATTTCCACAAAGACGATAGTATCGTCGCTACATGGCGAAGTTGAACCCGCAGCACCGGAGTGTATGAGGTATCCCCACGTGCCCGGTTCCTTTGCCTCGATATCGATGGCCAACTGCTTGAGCGCTGCAATTCCCTCGGACCGGCTTTCGAGTTTCAGACACCAGGTAACGATCTTGCTAAACATTTCGACACTTCTTTCGAGCGTCATGCCGGAATGGTAATTCCGAGCCCAGCGAATCTACTGCCAAATCACCGCAGCAGTTTCATGAATGAAAAATTTTGTGCTTGAAATCATACACGTATGTTCCTGCAAACATCCGCGTCGGTTGAACCAGAGCCGTCGCTGACCTTTTGTCTGGTTGCGCAGTCTCACAGCTTGATCTGTCTGCAACGGCCGGACATCACCTTATTATTTTCTATAGGCGCAACACCCTTGGAAATCGAACTTTGATTTTGTATTTTGGATACAAGAATACACCGACTGAGACCACTCACATGCCCAGAACCCGCGCGATTGCACGTCAAAGCCTTCCAGATGTTATAACGAACGATCTGCGCGAGCGTATTTTGAGCGGCGAGATGGCCGAAGGCGAAACCATTCGGCAAGAGGCGCTAGCCGAGGATTACGACGTCTCGCGAATGCCCATTCGCGAAGCCCTGAAGCGGCTTGACGCCGAGGGCCTCGTCCAGTTGACAAACAACCGTGGCGCGTCGGTCACCTCGCACTCGCTTTCCGAAATCGGAGAGATTTTCGATCTGCGCGTCCTGCTGGAAGTCGATCTATTCAAACGTGCCATACCTTTGATGACAGAAGCTGATTTCACCGCTTGCGAACAATTGCTCGACGATATGGAGAGGTCTTACGAAGCTTACGATGTTGGTCGTTGGGGTAGCCTGAACTATGAATATCACAAGGCCCTCTATGCGGCAGCTGACCGGGGATTGACCACTGAAATTCTACAAAGGGTCAACCTGCAATCGGATCGCTATGTCCGCATGCATCTGAGCGTTATGGAACAGCGCGAACCAGCCAAGAAAGACCACAGGCAGCTGTTATCGCTGGCGCGAATGGGCCAGGTCGAGGCCGCTTGCGACCTGCTGACTCAGCACATTCAACGAACCAAGGATCAACTGCTGGCGATGGTCATCACCACGCGTAAAACCGAGGCGCGCTGACGTTCGCTCGTGTTATTCCAACGGATGCAGGCACGCCACCTTGTGCGTGGTCCCGCTTAGCTCTGGCGGAGCCGCCCGGCATTCTTCGGTCGCAAGCCAGCAGCGTTGTGCAAATGCACACCCTTTCGGGATATTCATGGGGGACGGAAGCTCACCTTCCAGCTTGATGCGATCTTTCCGCGCGTCGGGGTCCGCCCGAGGCGTCGTCGACAACAACGCCTTGGAATACGGGTGCCGCGGTGCTGCAAACAACTGTTCCTTCGGGGCCTTCTCAACCGCGCGACCCAGATACATGACGATCACGTCGTCGGCAAAATGCTTCACGACCGACAAGTCATGCGAGATGAACAGATAGGCTAGATTCAGCCTTTCCTGCAGCTCGACCAGAAGGTTCAGAATTTGTGACTGGATCGAAACGTCCAGCGCCGACACGGGCTCGTCCAATACCAGAACCTTTGGATTGAGCATCAGGGCGCGGGCGATGGCAATGCGCTGACGCTGACCGCCCGAGAACATGTGCGGATAGCGGTCATAGTGCTCAGGGCGCAAACCCACGAGGTCGATCATTTCGCGCGCACGGGCTTCACGGTCAGCGGCCGACATATCAGGACGGTTGATAATCAGCGGTTCCTGAAGGATTTGTCCGATCCGCTGACGCGGATTGAGTGAACCATAAGGGTCCTGAAACACGATCTGCACCGTTTCGCGCATCTCAGCCCATTTCGATGGGGTAATGTCGACACCGTCGATGGTCAAAGTGCCCGAGGTTGGTTCCTCGATCATTGTCACAACTCGTGCCAGTGTCGATTTCCCACAACCGGATTCACCCACGATCGCCAGCGTTTTTCCCGGCTTCAAATCAAAATCCACGCCGGATAGCGCCTTCACCGTGGCCGATTTCGACAACAACCCGCCTTTGACGATATAGTGCCGGACCAGCGCATTGGCCTGTACGATAGGTGCGGTCATACCAGTTCTCCGGCGGTTATCTTCTCGACATAGTGGCAGCGGGCTTTCCCGAACTCAGCGCTGTGTGGTTTTGGCGGCGTACTCCGACACAGCTCGTCCGCATACTTGCATCTTGGGCTGAACAGACATCCTTTGGGACGGTCGAACTGACCCGGAACCACGCCAGGAATAGTCGGCAACATCTTAGACGTTGCGCGTTCGGGCAGCGCGCTCAGCAGTGCAGATGTATAGGGGTGGCGCGGCGTTCGGAACAGATCACGGACAGGCTGCTCTTCAACCTTTTGGCCGGCATATTGCACCTGCACGCGTTCGGCCGTCTCAGCAACGACACCCATGTCATGCGTAATCAGGACAAGTCCCATGCCCTGTTCGTCACGCAGTCGAACAAGGAGGTCCAGAATCTGTGCCTGAATGGTCACATCCAGTGCGGTCGTAGGTTCATCCGCAATCAGCAGCTTGGGTTTGCAGGCAATCGCCATCGCAATCATCACACGCTGGTTCATGCCGCCTGACATCTGGTGCGGAAAGGTGTTTAGCCGGCTTTCAGGCGCAGGGATGCCAACCTGATCAAACAGTTCGATCGCGCGCTGGTGCCGCTCTTTCCGGTTCAGACCCAGATGAATGCGCAGCGCTTCCTTGATCTGGAAACCAACCGTGAAACAGGGGTTCAGCGAGGACATCGGCTCCTGAAAGATCATAGCAATGTCCTTGCCGATGATGTTACGCCGATCCCGTGCCGAGATTTTGGTCAGGTCGATACCTTCAAAGCGCAACTCGTCGGCGGTAATCGTAGCAGTCCACGGCAGCAAGCCCATAAGGGCCAGCATTGACACGGATTTACCTGATCCACTTTCGCCGACAATGGCCATCAACTCGCCCTTGTCGACCGAGAGGTCGACGCCATCCACGGCGCGGAACTTACCCGAAGCGGTGGCGAACTCGACGGTGAGGTTTCGGATATCCAAAAGGCTCATATCGTCAGCTCCGCTTCAGTTTCGGGTCCAGCGCATCGCGCAGACCGTCGCCCATCAGGTTGATGGCGAGCACTGTGATCAGGATGGCGAGGCCGGGGAATGTCACCACCCACCAGGCACGCAGTATGAACTCGCGCGCTTCGGCCAGCATGGTGCCCCATTCGGGCGTGGGAGGTTGCGCCCCCATGCCCAGAAAGCCAAGGGCGGCGGCGTCCAGAATGGCGGTCGAAAACGACAGCGCGGCCTGTACGATGATCGGAGCCAGACAGTTTGGAAGCACGGTCTTGAACATCAGCCGCGCTTTGCCCGCTCCCGCCACGCGGGCCGAAGTCACATAATCTTTCTGACGTTCCGACAACACTGACGCCCTGGTCAGGCGCACGTAATGCGGTTGGAACACGATGGCGATGGCGATCATCGCATTGGTCAGCGACGGGCCGAGGATTGCGACCAGAACCAGTGCCAGCAACAGCGAGGGAAAAGACAGGATGATGTCCATAATCCGCATGATCAGAGTGTCGACCCATTTGGGCGCAAATCCGGACAACAAACCGATGATCACTCCGCCGGTTACTGCGACACATACCACGACGATCCCGACAAAGAATGAGTAACGTGATCCCATGATCAGGCGCGACAGCATATCCCGCCCCAACGGATCGGTGCCCAGAGGGAAAGCCCAGCTACCGCCCTCTTGCCAGGCGGGTGGCTGCAGGATGTGGTCGCGAAACTGCTCGGTCGGATCGTAAGGCGCCAGCAGAGGTGCAAAGGCGGCGCAGAGCACAAAGGCAGAGAACACCCACAGCCCCATGACAGCGCCTCGGTTTTCGCTGAAATAGAACCAGAATTCGCGCAGGGCACTGGGGCGGTCTTCGGTTTTGGGTGGGGTTGCGGACAGTTCGGCCATCACCGCCTCCGGATTTTGGGGTTGATGATGCCGTAAAGGACATCGACCAGAAGGTTCACCAGCATCACGATCACGGCGATCATCAGCAGGCCGCCCTGCACAACCGGGTAATCCCGGCGGAAAATGCTGTCGACCATCCACTTACCGATACCGGGCCAGCTAAAGATCGTCTCGGTTAGGATAGCGCCAGCCAGCAGAGTGCCAACCGACAAGCCGATCACCGTAACGACCGGGATCAGTGCATTGCGCAGCGCGTGCAGACCATTGATCCGCGAGGGTGAAAGACCCTTGGCGCGCGCGGTCCGAATATAATCTTCGCCCAGAACTTCCAGCATGGCCGACCGGGTTTGACGTGCGATCACAGCGAGCGGGATGGTCCCCAGCACGATCGTTGGCAGGATCAGGTGGCGCACTGCCGAGCCGAACGCTCCCGACTGCCCCGAGAGCAGGCTGTCGATCAGCATAAAGCCGGTCACGCTGGGGAAGTAGTACAACAGGTCGATCCGGCCCGAGACCGGCGTCCAGCCGAGATTGCCTGAGAACACGATAATCAGCAGCAGTGCCCACCAGAAGATCGGCATGGAATATCCGACCAATGCCGAAGACATCAGCGCCCGGTCAAAGAACTTGCCCCGGTTCACCGCTGCGATCACTCCGGCCGGCAAACCCAGAGCGACAGCGAAGATCATAGCACAAAGGGACAGTTCCAGCGTGGCGGGGAACAGAGCAAAAAACTCATCCCAAACCGGTTTCTTGGTCACAAAGCTTTCGCCCAGATCGCCGTGCAGAACGCCTACGAGGTAGTCCCAATATTGCTGCAAAACCGGTTTGTCGAAGCCCAGTTTTTCGACCATCTCCTGATAGCGTTCCTCGGTCATCCCGCGTTCACCGGCCATGACGATGATGGGATCGCCCGGCAGAACCCGGATGAACATGAATGAGATCAGGGTCACGCCCAGAAATGTCGGTATGAACATACCGAGACGGGTAAGTAAGTAGCCAAACATCAGCGACCTATGATTGTTAGATCTTTGGGAAAGCTGGTCAGCGACCGGCAACCGTTTTCGGTCACCAGAACATCATCTTCGATGCGAACGCCGAAATTGTCCAGATCATAAAGGCCCGGCTCGTTCGTCCAGACCATCCCTGCAAGGATTTCCTGATCATTACCGCGCATGATGTATGGCGCCTCGTGCACGTCTCGACCCAGCCCGTGACCCGTTTTGGTGCGAATACGATCAGCATAGGGCGAGGCCTCAAGCACGCTGATCACGGCATCGTCGATGTCATGGGCGGTAACACCCGGTCGGCACGCCTCGAACCCGGCCAGATTGGCGCGCAGAACAGTGTCGTAAACCGCCCTGCCCTCATCCGAGACCTCTTCGACAAAGAATGTCCGCGTGATATCGGCGGCAAATCCGTGCTTGCGGGCACCGAAGTCGAACAATAGCGCGTCGCCCGGTTTGATCTGATAATCCGCCCGAGCCTTGCCGTGCGGGCGTGCCGAGTTATCCCCGGCGGTGACGATCGGTGAAAAGGCCAGCGAGGCCGCGCCTTCGGCAAACAGGGCCTGGATCAACGCCTGTTCGATTTGCTGCTCGGTTTGACCGACGCGGACGTCTGCGATCACACGTTCCAGCGCACGTTCCGAGATATCGATGGCAGCTTGCAGCGCCGCGATATCTTCATCAGTTTTGATGATCCGCAGGCCGGAAATTTCTCGTTCTGCGTCGACGATACGCAGGTCTGGCAGCGCTCGCGTGAAGGCTTTTGAAACGAAAACCCGCATGACCTGACCTTCGACGGCCAGTGATCGCAGCGGCAAAAACTCGGCTAGTGCGGCAAATGCGTCGTCATATCCGGTCTGATCGCGCCAATCGAAGACTGCGCCTTCGAAACCGACCAATTCCCATGACCCCAATTCCAGATTGGGCACAATTGCTGCCGGAGTCCCTTCGGCCGGGATCACGACCGCAAAGGGTCGTTCGTGGCTCATGAAGGGCTTTCCCAAAGCGCGGGTAAAATTCGGGCCGGGCACCAGTGCCACGGCATCTACTGACATGTCCTTTGCCAGTTGACGGTACTCGGACAAATCCGGCATTCAGGCCGACCTCCCAAAAAAGAAGCCGGAGCCACCCGATGGGCGGCTCCGGCAAGTGAGTGGTGATTTATTCGACGCTCACACCGTAGAAGATGTGACCGCCAAGCGGGTGCACCTTGTAGCCCTGAACCTTGTTGTTCATCGGCATGTAAACAACCGAGTGTGCGATGGTCGCCCAGGGGGCCTGCTCTTTGAAGATGACCTGAGCCTCTTCGTACAGCTTGGCACGCTCAGCCTGGTCCGTGGACTGCTTGGCCTTGAGGATCAAATCTTCGAATGGCTCGTGGCACCATTGTGCACGGTTTGACGCTTCGCGACCGTCACAACCAAGCAGAACTGCCAGGAAGTTGTCTGGGTCGCCATTGTCGCCGGTCCAACCCAGCAGAACGGCGCCGTCACGGTTCAGATCTTTCGAACGCGACAGGTACTCACCCCATTCGTAGGACACGATCTCGACATCGACACCGATCTTGGCGAAATCCGCCTGAATCAGTTCAGCCATACGACGTGCGTTCGGGTTGTACGGACGCTGTACGGGCATCGCCCAGACCTTCATCGACAGGTCCGAAACACCTTCGGCCTCCAGCATCGCCTTGGCAGCTTCGGGATCATAGGCGTCGTCGGTGATGGCGTCGTTATAGCCCCACATGGTCGGCGGGATCGGGTTCTTCGCAACCTGGCCCGAGCCCTGGAACACGACGTCAATGATGGCGTTCTTGTCGATTGCCATGTTCAGCGCCTTGCGGACGTTCGGGTTGTCGAACGGCGCCATGGTCGTGTTGTAGGCCAGATAGCCGACGTTCAGACCTTCCTGCTCCATCATGTTGATGTCAGCATCATCCTTCATCGCCTGAATATCGGCGGGGTTCGGATACGGCATGATGTGGCATTCGCCTGCCTTCAGCTTTTGATACCGAACCGAGGCATCCGGAGTGATCGCAAAGATCAGGTTTTCAACCGCCGCAGGGTCTTTCCAGTAGTCGGCATTCTGGGCATAGCGGATCACGGCGTCTTTCTGGTACGCCAAGAACGAGAACGGCCCGGTACCGATCGGTGCGGTGTTCAGCTTTTCAGGTGTGCCCGCTTCCATCATCGCATCCGCATATTCCGCGGACAGGATCGATGCGAAGTCCATCGCCATGTTGGCGACGAACGGAGCTTCGGGCTTGGTCAGAGTGAATTTCACAGTGTAGTCGTCGATCTTTTCGATGGACTCCACTAGGTCGGGCATACCCATACCCTTGAAATATTCCCAGGTGCCGCCCGAAACTTGGTTATAGGGGTGGCTGTCGTCCTTCTGACGCATGAACGAAAAGATCACGTCGTCGGCGTTGAAGTCGCGGGTTGGAGTGAATTCGTCATTCGAATGGAACTTGACGCCCTGACGCAGCTTGAACGTGTATTCCAAACCGTCATCGCTGGCTTCGACGCTTTCCGCCAGACCCGGGATCACGTTGGTCGTACCGGTTTCGAATTCAAGCAGGCGGTTATAGATCGGATGCGACGAGGCATCAAAGGTGGTACCGGCCGTAAACAGCGCCGGATCGAACCCTTCAGGTGAACCTTCTGAACAATAAACCAGCGTGTTTGCATGCGCGGCCGCGCTGGACAGGGCAATTGCCGCTGTTGCAGCCAATAGTCTAAGTTTCATGATTGTCTCCCAGAAATATTTTCGTTCGGCTTTCGCGTTGCTTTTATTTGCCAAGCAATCAAAGACGACTCTCATCGCCGCGAAATCTGTGCTCAATGTATCCAAAATACAAAATCCATTGTCAACTCACTTTGAGAGCCTGAACAATTCGCGGAATCAACGACGGGATGCGGCCTTTCGCATGCCCCATACAGGAACGACAAGCAAACAAATCCGGGGGTAACGCGCTACTGGGTGAAGGTAGGCGTCACACCGACCGGAGGGTTGCCCCGAATATACGCGCCGATACGGTTCAGCAAGGGTCGCCTCGGGCATCCGGGGCGGGTGGCTGCACCAAGATTGCGCAGGTGGCCAGGGGCGTCAAAAGGGATAAAGCATATCGGCCACTTGTCCCGTTTGAACTGTTCTGCCGCCAATGCTGAAACGATGGTACAATCGTCCGAGTGGCAGATATGTCGGCAGATCGTCTCAAATCTCAAAGCGCTCAGATCAAACCGCTTGCTGACCCGGAACGCCGGATCGGCTTTGGGCAACCGATCCTCAAGCTCATAGCCAAAGCTGTGAGGAAGCCGGATGAAGTCATGTGGTGGCACGTCCTCGGGCGCGATAGACGGCAGAGTACATAACGGGTGCCCTTCGCGCAGGGCCAGAAACAGCGGCTCGGTCCAGATCGATGTGAAATCCAAGGCCGCGCTGTTATTGACCTGAGCAACCAAAGCCAGATCCAGCCGGTGGTCCTCGACCATATCCAGCATATTCTGCGGAAGGTCCTCTATCATCGTAACACGCATGCGCGGGAAGAGATCGCTGAACAGTTCAGAGAAATACTGCGTCAAATAAGGCGCCAGGGTTGGCGTCATGCCGATCCGGAAAGGAACGGCCTCAGGATCGCGAAACTCGGTCGCCGTATCGCGAATTTTCTGAGCGTCCGAAAGGATGCTGTCAGCGATCCGCAGAATACGCTGACCAAACGCGGTTGGGCGCACTTCGTTGTTGAGCCGCAGGAACAATTCGACACCCAGTTCCTGTTCCAGCTTCTTGATCTGGTTCGACAACGCGGGCTGCGAAACGTTGCAAGCAACCGCCGCCTGACTGAACTGGCCATGCTTTGCAATGGCAAGCACGTATTCCAAATCCCTGAAATTCATCCGCTCAATCTCTCTGCGGTCGTTCAAATGACGGCCCAAAGCCGCTCTCTTCATACCGCAAAGCAGGCCCGGCTGCAGGAAATCGAGATCAATTCCACTGACAAAACTGTCAACCGGCGCATGCGAATAGAAGTTCGCGAAAGGTCATGACGCCGTAACGCGATGATTTTTCGGCATGTAAACATGTCAGTTCTCACGAAGATCGTGAGTATTCGCATTGGTTATAGCTCCGATTTGCAGGATGAATTTCAGCGGACCCGGGGTGCCCTCTACCCCTTTGTTACGTGGAACGCCCAGACAAACGGGCGGGCTGCCAAACGTAACAATTTTTGACGGAGTACCTCATGCTGTCCCAACTTCTGACAAGCCTGCGCTCTCGTCTCTTGACCACGTCTACATTGGCGCAAGAGACAACACGTGACGGCCAAACCCTTTTCAACAACTTCTTTCAAAGCACGGTGTTGGATGACACCCCGGCTTTTGTTCTGGCAAACGACTCTTCCCGCCTGCTGAACTTTGGAGAGATCGTTACCAACAACGCCGTTGCAGCCGTTCAGGCACAGGGCGAGGACGTCGATGTCTTTAACTTCCGTTCTGGCCGGATCGAGGCCAATAGCGGCTTGGACGCTTTGGCCACCGGTATTCAGGTCACCGGCAGCGCCGCTGTACGCAACTTCGGCGAGATCGCCGGTGAATTTAACGGTGTCCAGTTTGCCGGAGCAGGCAGCTCGGGCAGTCTGGACAACTTTCGTGGCGGAGTGATCAGCTCGGACAGCCGTGCCGTGGATATTCAGGGTCAGGGCATCGATGTGCGCAACTTCGGTGACATCATCGGGACCGGTGATCAACGTAACGGTACGATCTACACCAACAGCACGGCCGAAGACATTTCGATTTCGAACTTTTCGGGCGGCACGATTGATGCGGGCGAAGGCAACCAGGGTGCCGGTATCTCTCTGCAGATCGGTGACGAGGTTGGTGATCGCGTTGAAACAGACGTTTTCAACGGTTTCGGCGCAACAATTCAAGGCCGTGGTCAAGCGGCGGCGAACACCGGTCTGGCTGGTGATGGTATCCGCATCGACAATGGCGCTGATGGCACCATTCTGGAAACCGAAATCGTCAACAGCGGCCTGATCTCAACCGAAAGCAATCAGGGCACCGCCGCTGGGATCCGCATCGCGGACGGCGCAAACACCGATGGCGAGATCCTGAACACCTCGACCGGCGTGATCGAAGGTCCTCGAAATGGCCTGTATATCGGCGATGGCGAGCATGACCTGGATGTGCTGAACTTCGGCACCATCCAATCCGGCAGCCGAGCCGTGAACATCGACGGCTCAGGCGTTGATCTGATCAATGGCGGTGACATCCTGGGCACCGGTGATCAACGCAACGGAACTGTGTATGCGGATGACACCGCCAGAGATTTCTCGATCAACAACCTTGCGACAGGCTCGATTGACGCGAGCGAGCACAATGACGGTGCGGGTATCTCGTTGTCGTTGGCCGAAGATGGCAATGGCGAGGTCGAGGTCCAGAACGCCGGCACCATTTCGGGGCGTGGGAACGCAGGTGCAGGGTTGGGCACCGCGGGCGATGGCATCCGGTTGGAAGGTGCACGGCTTGAAGGCGGAGGATTTGGCTCTGCCCTGTTCGAAGGCACGATCACAAATAGCGGCTCGGTCACATCAGAAGGTGCAAACGGAACCGTTGGCGCGTTTCGCGCAGTCAACAACGTCAATTTCCAGGGCGAGCTGATCAACGAAGCGACCGGTGTTTTCGCAGGCGTTCAGAACGGCGTTTACTTCGGCACCGGTGACCATACTGGCGGTTCGTTTGTAAACCGAGGCACCGTGTCTTCGGACAGCCGCGCTCTGAACATAGACGGCGCCGGCCTGCAGATTGAAAACGAAGGGTCCATTCTGGGCACCGGCGATCAGCGCAATGGAACGGCCTACGCGGACGGCACGGCGGACGACTTTGCGGTCGTCAATTCGGGCCGGATCGACGCTGGCGACTGGAACCAGGGTTCGGGCTTTGGCGCCGAAATCGGCGAGGCAGCGGACGGCGCGAACACGTTCAGGCTCGACAACACGGGCGTCATTCAGGGCCGCGGCAACGCGGGTGCTGCCACGTCGCAGGCTGGCGATGGAGTGCGTATTGGAAATGTAGGCAACGCCGGCACGACCGATGCAACGATTACCAACACCGGCGAAATTGCGTCGGAAGGCGCCAACGGAAGCGTGGCTGGGGTACGCGTGGTCAACGGGGTGAACTTCCAGGGCACACTCACCAACGCGGGGATCATCTCAGGCGTTCAAAACGGTGTCTACTTCGGCACCGGTGATCACGCTGGCGGTTCGTTCGTGAACGAAGGCCTTGTGTCTTCGGGCAGCCGCGCGCTGAACATCGATGGCGATGGCCTCGTAGTTGAAAACTCGGGAACGATCCTTGGCACCGGCGACCAGCGGAATGGCACCGTTTATGCCGATGGCACCGCCGATAACTACACCTTTACCAACACCGGTCTGGTCGATGCAGGCGAGGGTAACAACGGCTCAGCGGTTTCTTTGCAAACCGGTGATGTGTCGGGTGACGTTGTATCAGCTGCGATCTTGAACGAAGGGGTCCTGCAAGGCCGTGGCGACGCCGTTGAAGGCAACCAGGTCGGCGACGGTCTGCGCCTGTTCAGCAGCCAAGACGATGCGTCCTTTGCTGGCGTTGTCGTCAACGAAGGCCTGATCGCCGGTTCCGAGGACTCGGATGCTGCTGCGGGCGTCCGCGTGGACGGGGGTTTGAACCTGCTGGGAGCGATCCTGAACGAAGGTGAAATCCGCGGCACGGTCAATGCGATCGACGCTTCGGAAGCCGGTACGGTGACAATCGTCAATGACGATGAAGGCGTCATCAATGGCAACGTTCTGCTTAGCGATGGTGAAGACATCTTTGTCGACTTTGGGACCACCAATGGTGACATCAACGGTGGCGCTGGTGACGACGTTCTGATCGCGGGAGATGCGGACAATGTCCTGACCGGCGGTCTGGGCAATGACTTCATCGACGGTGGCGAAGGCACTGACACGGCCGACTTCTCGGATCAGGATGTCACGGTTGAGGTCCGTCTTGATGCCAATGGCAACGGAACCGCAGTACGTGACACTGGCTTCAACGTATCAATCGTGGATGCGGTCGTCGCCGCGCCGGACCAGTTCGGGTCGAACATCGCCGACGGCGCTGCATTTGTTGAACAAGCAGTTCAGGGCAACTTGTACTACAACATCCACACCGAAGATTTCCCTGCCGGGGAAATCCGTGGGCAGCTGCTTGTCGATAGCGACGTGACCGAGAATGGCGTCCGCACCGTGTCCTTGAGCGGCGGTCTGGATGCGGCGCAAGAGCCTGGACCGACATCGGACAGCGCCGCCACCGGAAACGCTACTGTTGTCATCACCCACAACCTTGCAACAGGCCAAGTCACCTATTCCAGCGAGCTGAGCGTCGTCGGTCTGAACGAAGCCGATCTGAACACGCCGATCCCCGGTGTTGTATCAGCCATCCATCTGCACAATGCACCTACCGGGGCAAATGGCCCGGTTGTGCAGGACACGCTGGTGGATGCGGGCGCGACGCTGGATGCCGATGCCACCGATGGCACCGGCGTCATCGGGCAAGACGTGGTCGAGAACCAGGTAGAAACCGACATTCTGTTCTCGATCGAAAACGTCATCGGCTCAAACGATGGTGACGTGATCGTCGGGAGCGGTCTGAAAAATGTCCTGAACGGAGGAGATGGCGACGATCTGCTGAACGGTGAGGGCGGCAATGATGTCCTGATCGGTGGCGCAGGTGCAGACACCTTCCTGTTCCAGGGCACGTTTGGCGACGACACCGTCACGGACTTCGAAACTGGCGTGGACAGAATCCAGGTCGGCGATCTGGGTCCGGAATTCGACGGTGAACAGAACGCCGTTCAGGATGGTGAGGACGCTGTGATCAGCTTTGGCGACGCCGGGTCGATCCGCCTGGCCGGCATCGATGTCGCTGACCTGAACGAAAACGACTTCATCGTCTAACCGATCGACAGCGGGGCGGCCTGGACTGCCCCGTTTGCCCAACCGGAAAGGGTTCCCTGATGTTCCATATAGCCAATCCCGTCAAAACCGCCTGGGGCTCGCTGCGCAAGGGCTTTGTCGCGGTGGCCTTTTTCAACTTGTTTCTGAACCTTCTAATGCTGGCCGGACCACTTTACATGCTGCAGGTCTATGACCGTGTTCTGACCAGCCAGAATGTCGATACGCTGATCGCCTTGTCCCTTCTGCTGGCCGGCGTGTTCGTCGTTGTCGCCTGCCTTGACCTGACACGCATGCGCATTCTTGGCCGTCTGGCCGCCCGCTTTGAACTCAGCGTCGGCGCTCCGGTCCTTGGCGCTGCTATGCGCCGCCGTGTGCAAGGAGAAAGCGAAGCCGGAGAAAACCTTGTTGAGGACGTGAACGGCTTTCGCGAGTTCATTTCGGGCACCACTCTGACAGCTTTTTTCGATGCACCGTGGATTCCGGTGTATCTTTTGACACTTTTTGTTCTGCACCCCTATCTGGGCCTGCTTGGATTGGTCGGAGCGCTGACGCTGACGGTCATGGCGCTGATCAACAACGCCCGTGTCCGCCCTCCCATGCAATTGGCTTCACAGGCGCGCGGACGTTCGGACGCTCTTTTCAGTACAAGCGACAAACACGCCGAACTGGTCCATGCGCTTGGCATGGAAGCAGATCTGCGGCGACGCTGGGCGTCGCTCCAGGCCGACGCACATCAGCACAAAACCCGGGCTGCCGATCAGGTCGCCAGCTTTTCAGTTATGTCCAAGACCGTTCGGATGGGTTTGCAATCAGCCATTCTGGGCCTTGGTGCAGCGCTTGCCATCACCGGTGAAACCACCGCTGGCGTCATGATTGCCGCCACCATCATTCTTGCCCGCGCCCTGGCACCGATCGACCAACTGATCGGCCAGTGGCGTACATTTCTGGCTGCGCGCGGCTCTTATTCCAAGTTGAAAAAGCTGACTGAAGAGTTTGGCGAGGCGCCACCCAACCTACACCTGCCACGCGCGTTCAAGTCATTGGACGTCAGGATTGCACAGGCTGGACCACCGCGCGCCATAAATGCCTCGCTCCGCGGGATCGACTTTAGTCTGACGCCCGGGGACGTGCTGGCCGTCATCGGGCACAGTGGCTCGGGCAAGACCACGCTGGGCAAGATGCTGACGGGTATCTGGCACCCGCAAAGGGGCGAAGTTTTGCTGGACGGCACTCCAATGTCCAAATGGAATCAAGAAGATCTCGGCAAGCAGATCGGATACCTTCCGCAGGATGTCGAACTGTTCGACGGCACGATCCGTGAAAACATCGGGCGGTTTTCCATTTCAATCGACGACACCGAAGTCCTGCGCGCCGCCCGCGAAGCCGGAGTGCACGAGATGATCAGCAGCTTACCGGACGGATATGACACCCGTATCGGTCGCAGTTTCTTTTTGTCCGGTGGTCAACGTCAGCGGCTGGCGCTGGCCAGGGCACTTTACGGCGATCCGTTTGTTCTAATCCTGGATGAACCAAACTCGGATCTGGACGCCGAAGGTGAACAGGCCCTGAGTGACGCGATTATTGCAGCTCAGGCACGCGGCGCGATCACCATTGTCATGACCCACCGTCCGGCGACTTTACAGGTTGCCAACAAGGTCATGGTTCTGCGCAAGGGGTCCCAGACGCAGTTCGGAGATAAGGACGACGTTCTAAAGGTCAATCGCCGCAATGTGTTGAACAATCCAGCGCAACCTGATGCGAAACAACCCGCATTTCGCCCGGCCAAAGCAACTCAGATCACCGGAGCCACCCAATGACACAGATGATCCAACTCTCTCATCCCCTCAACTCCTTTACCGTGCGCGACGCAGAATTCGTGGAAATCCCGGACAATTCTTCAGGGATCAAACGCTATGTTCTGTTCGGACTTCTTACACTGACGGCCTTTGTCGGGGGCAGCGTTTACTGGGCTGTCACCTCCAAACTGGATGGAGCCGTGGTTGCGCCCGCCTCTTTCGTGGTCGAGGGTGATCGCAAAACGGTCGAGCACCTGGATGGCGGCATAATTGACTCGATCCTTGTGGCGGACGGTGAGTTCGTACAGGCGGGGCAGCCCCTCGTGCGGCTCGACAGCACGGAAATCGACGTAGACCTGAGCGTTCTGGGCAGCCAGTTGGGTGAATTGTCCGTGCGCCGCGCGCGTTTGTTGGCGCAAATGAGCGGGAACGAACAGTTCGACGAACCCATGGCTCTGGCAGGTTTCTGGGATGGCATGGACCGCCTGCATTGGGTGTCCCCGTACCTGACGCAAAAACAGCTGTTCGACGCCGAAGCCCGCGCCAGACGAACAGAAGCGCAGATCAACGCGCAGCGCATTCAGGGTCTGCGCAACCAGATCGCCGGGCTGAACGAACAACGCAGTGCCACTCAAAACCAGATCGGTATTACCCAGGTCGAACTCTCCAACCTTCAGTCCTTGCTGGCCAAAGGGCTGGTTGCCGTGACGCGGGTCAGCGCGCGACAGATCGAGCTGGAACGTCTGGGTGGCGTTGACGCATCGCTACGCACCCAGATTGCTCAGGCGGAGGATCAGGTACGGGAAATGCAGCTGGCTTTGATCAGTCAGCAAAAGCTGCGCGAGGAGGTGATTGCCGGAGAACTGGCTGTGGTCGACGCCCAACTTGATTTGATCCAGTCTCAATTCAAGGGCGCATCCGAGCGCCTGAAACGAACGCATGTATTGGCGCCAACCAGTGGGCGGGTCGTTAATCTGGCCGTGTCCACAACCGGGGGCGTCATTCGACCGGGCGAACCGATCATGGATATCGTGCCGGCTGATCAGGCTTTGATCGTCGAGGCGCGGATCAAAACCGGGGACATAGACAAGTTGCACATTGGTCAAACGACGCGCATTCGCTTGTCAGCCTTCGCGCAAGCCGATGTACCCGAGGCCAGTGGCCGGATCTTTGACATCTCAGCCGACGCGCTGGAGGACGATCGCACGGGCGAGCCATATTTCAAGGCTCGGGTAAAACTGGACTCCGATCAGCCCACGGAAGTTGCCGAACTGGAGCTGGTGCCGGGAATGCCTGCAGATCTGTTCGTGAATACCGGCGAGCGAGCGGTGATCAGTTACCTGTCGCAACCGATCAGCGACCGGCTGGCCAAGACCTTTATCGAGTGAATGGTCGAGCCCGTGGCCGGTTGCCGGTGACGGGCTCAGATGCAGGCCGATATCCCGCAAACCGCTGCGAAGTTTTGTTGTTCAGACACCGTAACGAGCCATGAACATATCGACTGCCTGTAATGCAATTTCGTCGATTTCCGCCTTGGAAAAGCTCTTCTGGACTCCGATTGCGGCACGGGTCCAGATTCTGACCTTACACAGTTCGCTAAACTGCTCGGCCGCCATCTGAAGATCGTCGATTGCCAGTTCGCCCTTGTTGACCGCCTTCTCCAGATACTCGACCATCTTGCGCTGGCCATTCTGTGGACCGGCTTCATAGAAAGTCTGACCAAGCTCTGGAAACCGGCTGCGTTCAGCAATGCAGATACGGAACATTTGTTGCGAGAAATCCGAAACCAAAAATGCGGTGAGTTCCGTCGCGGCAATCATCAGGACTTCGCGTGCTGGCTTGCAATCGTCGACCATGGCGACGACGTTCTCGGCCATCCGTTTGCACTCGACCTGGGCGACCTCCATGAACAACAGGCGTTTATCCGGGAAATAGCTGTAAAGCGTTGCCTTGGAGACCCCTGCGGCGCGCGCAATATCATCGACGCTTGCGCCTTCGAAACCGTCCGCCATGAAAACCTCTCGGGCTCCGCGCAGTACCTGATCAAATTTTCGGCCTGTACGTAGGATGGCGGTCGCTTCGGTCATGTGCTCTCCTTGGGTTGTATGGATGACAAATGTATAAACCGTTCAGTTCAGATACAACGATTCGCACACATCCATTGAGAGCGACAACTGGATTTACGCTGGGTTTTCCCTTGTGAGACCCAACGAAATCTCCAATCGAGACATCAAAATGATGCGACCGGGCAGGCTGGACTTGCGGCCCGCAAAATCCGTGCTACCACTCAGGGCATGGTCGATATCTTCCTGCGCACATTGCCCTTTTTCGCGATCATCGGCCTGGGATACTGGGCCGGGCGCAGCCGGTTCTTCTCGGAAGAAGCCACCGCCTATCTGACCAAGTTCGTTTTTTACTTTGCCCTGTCGGCGATGCTGTTTCGATTTGCCGCCACCCTGCCCTTTGCCGAGATTTTCAACGCCCGGTTGGTCGTGGGGTACCTAATTGGCACCGCAGCCGTGTATGCGCTGGCCACTCTTGTCGCCTGGATACGGCGGCTCGACATCCCAACTGCTGCTGTCGAGGCGCAATGCGCCGCAATCGGCAACGTTGGATTTCTGGGCCTGCCTATGCTGGCGCTGTTGTTTACCGAAGCGGCCATTGGCCCGGTGATGCTGGTTCTGACTGTCGATCTGGTGGTTTTTTCATCCCTGATCGTCATCCTGATCAACGGTGGGCGCGATGGTCGGTTGACGCCCGCAACTTTTCGCCTGATCGGGATCGGTCTGCTCAAGAACCCAATGATCGTTTCGATTTCTGCAGGTCTGCTCTGGTCTGCATTCCAAGTCCCTGTCCCGGCCCCGCTGAACGATTTTCTAACGATTTTGGGTGGCGCAGCCACGCCGGGTGCACTGTTCGCGATCGGCGCGTCTCTGGCCAGCAAATCCGCCGAACGCGTTCAGATCGCCGGATGGCTGAGTTTTTGCAAACTGGTTATTCACCCGGTTTGCGTCGCCATCGTTCTGCTCTGGCTTTTACCAGTGGCCACGTTCCCAGCGTCCGTCGCCATCGCCGCCGCTGCGTTGCCGGTGGCGGGCAATGTCTACATGCTGGCTGCGCACTACGGCGTCGCTCCGCATAGAGCGTCCGCCGCAATCCTGTTGTCAACAGCCGCAAGCATCCTGACGGTGCCGCTCGTCATAGCTTGGGTGGGTACACCCTGATCGCCAGCTTGTGAAAAATAGCCACGGGCAAGGCACTCAGTCTTTACGTATTGGCCGTGTAAGGATAGCCATGGCGCAAACCCAACGTAAGGACAAAACCAGATGGAAACCATTTCGGAAAATGCATGTTTTGGAGGCGTTCAGGGTGTCTACCGTCACGCCTCGACCGCGTGCAAATGCGACATGACTTTTGGCCTGTTCCTGCCAGCTGAGGCCAAGGACGGTCCGGTGCCGGTCCTTTGGTATCTGTCCGGACTGACCTGCACCCATGAAAACGCTATGACCAAGGCAGGTGCTCAGGCATGGGCGGCAGAGCAAGGCATTGCCGTGGTATTTCCTGACACGTCGCCGCGTGGTGAAGGAGTTTCTGATCACGAAGATTACGATCTGGGTCAGGGCGCCGGGTTCTATGTGAACGCAACGCAAGAGCCTTGGGCTCCGCATTTCAACATGTGGGACTACGTGGCTGAGGAACTGCCTGCGCTGCTGCTCGAGAACTTTGCCATCGACGGAGACCGTCAGGCCATCACCGGCCATTCGATGGGCGGCCACGGAGCGTTGACACTGGCCTTGAGCCTGCCGGGGCGGTTCCGGTCCGTGTCCGCTTTTGCGCCGATTTCCAACCCCACTGGTGCGGATTGGGGTCGCAAGCAACTGAGCGCCTATCTGGGCGATGATCAGTCCGTTTGGAACAAGCATGACTCTTCGGTACTGATGAGGGAAAAGGGCTTCGACGGCCCAGTGCTGATCGACACAGGCGCAAATGACCAGTTCATCGACCTGCTGCGCCCCGAGACTCTGGCGCAGGCGATTGCCGAACGTCGCCAGCAGGCAACGTTCCGTCTGCAGCCGGGCTATGACCACTCCTATTTCTTCGTGTCGACCTTTATGGAAGACCACATCACATTCCACGCCGAAGCGTTGTACGGGGACTGAGGCATGAGCAAGTACGACTATGACCTGATCATCATTGGGTCTGGCCCTTCGGGGCGGGCGGCAGCGATTCAGGCGGGCAAACTGAAACGCCGTGTTCTGGTAATCGACCGCAAGGACAGGTTGGGCGGCGTGTCGGTGCATACCGGCACCATTCCGTCCAAGACCCTGCGCGAAACGGTGCTGAACCTGTCGGGCTGGCGTGAGCGCAGCTTTTATGGCCGTTCCTACAGGGTCAAGGACCAGATCCGCGCCGAGGATCTGAAGGCCCGTCTGCACATGACGCTGGACCACGAAGTCGATGTATTGGAGCACCAGTTCAACCGAAACCACGTGGAAACGTTGAACGGGCTGGCCAAGTTTATCGGCCCGCATGAGGTCGAAGTTGCCACCGATGCAGGCGAAACCACACGTCTGACGGCGGCGAAGTTCCTGATCGCCACAGGCACTAAAACATACCGCCCGGATTATGTACCATTCAATGGCAAAACTGTTGTGGACGGCGATGACTTTCTGGAAATGGCGGAAATTCCACGCTCGCTGGTCGTGATTGGTGCCGGAGTTATTGGCGTGGAATATGCCACCATGTTCTCGGCGCTGGATGTGCGGGTGACGCTGATCGAACCACGGGATACGTTCCTTGACTTCATCGACAGCCGGTTGATCCACGATTTCACCCATCAGATCCGCGAAAACGGCGTGGACCTGCGGCTTGGATCGGCCGTGGAAAAGATCGAAGACGCAGGCAGCCACGTTGAGGTGACACTTGAAAATGGCCGCCATGTCCGGGCCGAGATGCTGCTGTTTGCCGCTGGCCGCATGGGCGCGACGTCGGCATTGAATCTGGAAGCCGTCGGTTTGGAAACCGACCACCGCAATCGGATCAACGTAGACCGAAAGACATACCAAACCGCCGTACCGCATATCTATGCGACCGGGGATGTGATCGGGCACCCGTCTTTGGCGTCCACTTCACTGCAACAGGGTCGTGTTGCGGCTTGTCACGCGCTGGAAACCCCGACCCTGCCGGAAAGTCCCTGGTACCCTTACGGCATCTATTCGGTGCCCGAGATTTCTACCTGCGGAATGTCCGAGGAAGAGTTGCAGGAGCGCGGCATTCCTTACGAGGTCGGCGTGGCCCGGTTCCGCGAAACCTCTCGCGGACATATCATGGGGCTGGAACATGGCATGCTGAAGATGCTGTTTTCACTCAAAACCCGCCGGGTGCTGGGCGTGCAGATCGTGGGTGAAGGCGCAACGGAATTGATCCATATCGCTCAGGCCGTTCTGAACCTGAAGGGCACCGTGGACTACTTCGTGCAGAACACGTTCAACTATCCGACCCTGGCTGAAGCCTATAAAATCGCAGGTCTGGACGCGTTTAACCGGATGCCGATCCCTGAAGAGTTCAAGGTCCGCAAAAAGGCGCCAGAACCAGCCAAAAAAGAGGCCAAGAAAGCGTGACGACTCTTTATGTCGATGGTGATGCCTGCCCGGTGAAGGCCGAGGCCGAACGTGTTGCCACACGGCACAAGATCCCGATGGCCCTGGTCTCGAACGGTGGGCTTCGGCCATCGGCAAACCCTCTGGTACAAGTCGTGATTGTATCAGAGGGCGCGGATGAAGCGGACAAATGGATCGCTGAACGCTGCGGTCACGGGGATGTTGTGGTCACATCGGATATCCCGTTGGCCGCAAAATGTGTTGAGGCCGGGGCACGTGTCCTGCGCCCCAACGGCGAGGTGTTTACGGCAACAAATATCGGGCAACAGCTGGCGATGCGCGACCTGATGGCTGATCTGCGCGCCGCCAACCCGCTAGGCGCCGGCGGCGGCGGCAAACCGTTCGGCAAGGCTGATCGGTCCCGATTTCTGGATGCTTTGGAACGGGAATTGAGGGCAGCGCAGCGGGGTTAGTGCTCCCGCCCGCCAAAGTCGCATCGAAGATGCGCCTTCTCCGGTTGGGCCAGGCAGCGCTGCGCGCTGCGGTCGGGCCTTGATTAATGCTGTTGAGATTGGTGCAGTCCGGTCAATCAGAGATTGAAGAAACAGGTGCACACATGTCGGTAGAGGCCGTGATTTTTGACATTGGGAACGTGCTGATCGAATGGCAACCCGAGCGCTACTATGACCGGGTCATAGGGGAAGATCGTCGCCGCGCCATGTTCCGGGAAGTTGATCTGCACGGGATGAATGACCTGGTCGATCAGGGACATCACTTCACCGATACGATCTACAACTGGGCCGAGAAATACCCCGAGTGGCGCGATGAAATCCGCATGTGGCACGATAAGTGGATCGAACTTGCCGCACCGGAAATTCCGCATTCGGTTCGGTTGCAACGCGCTTTGCGGGCGAACGGCGTACCGGTTTTTGCCCTTACCAATTTCGGAGTGCAAAACTTTGACTATGCAACCACGGTCTATCCCTTCCTCAACGAATTCGACAAACAATACGTCTCAGGCCGGATGCAAACCGTGAAGCCCCACGTTCCGATCTACGAAATGGTCGAGGCCGATTGCGGTCTGCCACCCGAGGCCCTTCTGTTTACCGATGACAGGATCGACAACATCGAAACAGCCCGGGCGCGCGGCTGGCAAACGCACCACTTCACCGGGCCTCAGGGATGGGCAGACCGCCTCGTGAAAGAATGTCTTCTGACGCCGGAGGAGGCCGTTTAACTCAGGCTGCGACCACCGTCGTACGGTTCTCGCGAATGGGCAAGTGAACAATGGCGCTAAATGCCCCAATGGCGACGCCGATCCACCAGACCATGGTGTAGTCTCCGTACTGGTCGTACATACGCCCGCCCAGCCAGACGCCGAGGAAGCTGCCAATTTGGTGGCTGAGGAAGATGATCCCGTACAGCGTGCCCATGTAGCGCAATCCATAAAGATGCGCGACCAGCCCCGATGTTAACGGCACAGTTGCCAGCCAGAGCGAGCCCATGATCAGCGAAAACACGATCACCGACAGCGGCGTGATCGGGAACACTATGAAGGCCGCTGCCGCAACTGTGCGCAAGGTGTAAACCGTTGCCAACAGGTATTTCTTCGGGAAGTGGTTCCCGGCCCAACCTGCCAGCAGCGTGCCAGCTATGTTTGCCATCCCGATCAAAGAGATCGACACAGCCCCCAGCGCCGAAGTGGTCGTGATGCCAATCGAATGCAGCATGCCACCGGGTTCGATGGGTCCGCACATCTCGGTTACGAATGCAGGAAAATGGGCCGTAATAAATCCGAGTTGATAGCCGCAGCTGAAAAAGCCCAGAAAGATAAGCGTATAAGAGGGGTCGCGGAAAGCCCTGGTCAGGATTTCCCCCATGCTCTCTTCGATTTCCACCTTACTGGCTGCCTGTGGTGCACGCATGAAAGGAAGCGTCAGAACAAGCGCCAGAATTGCGATGGCAAACACGATGAACACCTGCTGCCATGGCATAAAACTCAACATCCACTCGGCGGCAGGAGCGCCAAGGACCTGCCCGAAACTGCCCGCTGCCGTGACGATCGCCAACGACATGGAGCGGTTCTCATCCGACGAGGCCCGACCGACCACGGCAAGGACCACACCGAACCCTGTCCCTGCGATACCGAAACCGACCAGCCAGGCATACATCTGGTGTTCGAACGGCGTGACCGACCACGCCGATAGCACCATACCGGCGGCATAGGTCAGCGCCCCCAGAACAATAGCGCGACGGTCGCCGACTTTTTCGGCAATCGCACCGAAAATCGGTTGCCCAATGCCCCATGCAAGATTCTGGATCGCAATCGCCATCGAAAAATCCGTGCGCAGCCAGCCAAATTCATCCGCAATTGGAATCTGGAACACGCCAAAAGACGCGCGCACTGCAAAGCTGACCGTAATGATGATACACCCGACGATCAGGATTGGGTTAAGCAGGCGGGCGTATTGGGGCATTGTGACCTCGGACGTTGAGAGGCCAGAAGTTACCCCGTTTGAGTCGCGCGTCAATTCAGGAGTTTTGCGGTCACGGATAAGCAAAATTGATGCGTCCAGGAAATGGCCACTTTTCAACGGTCAAGCCGAACGCTATGCCTCGAAACATGACGGGTTTGATTTCGCTATATGATACGCAGGTCGCCGAAGGCATCCTGACCAGAGACGACGCGCAAGAGGCCGTTCTTCCCCATTTTGAACGTATCCGAGCCGCTTTGGCGCAACCTGTGAAACGCGGGTTGTTCCGCAAGGCGCCACCGCCGCCAAAAGGCCTGTACTTATGGGGCGGAGTCGGGCGTGGAAAATCTATGCTGATGGATATGTTCGTCGACTCGCTTGGCGAAATCCCGGCCCGACGTGTGCATTTTCATGCCTTCATGCAAGAAATCCACGCAGGTATGCACAAGGCTCGCAAGGATGGGGTAGAGGATGCATTAGCCCCCGTCGCCGCCTCGGTTGTGAAGTCGGTGCGAGTGTTGGCGTTTGACGAAATGCAGATCACCGACATCACCGACGCGATGATCGTTGGCCGTCTGTTTGATCTGTTGCATGACGGCGGAGTCGTGGTGGTCACGACATCAAATCGCCACCCGGACGACTTGTACAAGGACGGACTAAACCGGCAGCTTTTCCTGCCCTTCATCGCGCATATCAAAGAACAGTTGGAAGTGTGGGAACTGGTCTCGCCGACCGATTACCGGCAGAACCGGTTGGAGGGCGCTCCGGTTTATTTTACGCCAATCGGGCCGGAAGCGCGCGAGAGCATCCGCAGCGTTTGGAACGATCTGGCAGGGGGCAAGGCCGAACCACTGATCCTGCAAGTCAACGGGCGCGCGGTAGAGCTGCCTGCCTTCCGCAACGGCGTGGCCCGTGCCAGCTTTTACGACCTCTGCGGGCGAATGTTGGGGCCGGCGGATTACCTTGCCGTAGCCGAAGAGGTCAAAGTATTGGTGTTGGAGGACATCCCACGCCTGTCCCGGAACAACTTCAACGAAGCCAAACGCTTCGTCACACTGATCGACGCTCTATATGAGGCGAAGGTCCGGTTGATCTGTTCCGCCGCCGCCGAACCTGAAATGCTGTATGTCGAAGGCGAAGGAACGTTCGAATTCGAACGTACGGCTTCGCGTCTACGTGAGATGCAGGATCAGCATTGGGGCCAGTAACGCCCCGCCCTACCCGTTTTCGCGCAGGATGTTTCCGGCCAGATACAGTGAACCACAGATCAGAACCCGTGCCAGCGGGTCTTTTTCGGTGATGGCTTTCAGAGCCTCTGAAACAGTGCCGGCCGTAGACGCCGTCAGTCCGACCTGAGCGGCTGCATCGGCCGTATCTTCTGCGGTCAGTGTATTCGCTTCGCCCGGGATAGACACGCCCGTTAGGCTTTGCGCCTGCGTTGCCAACGGGGCAAGATACCCGGTGACATCTTTTGTGTTCAGCATCCCACAGATCATATGGGTCGGGCGTTCGGGTAGTTTTGACAGCAGATCGGCCAACGCATGCCCTGCAGCCGCGTTGTGCCCACCATCCAGCCACAGCTCGGCCTTTGGGGCCTGTTCGACCAACGGTCCGGTTTTCAGGCGCTGCATGCGAGCGGGCCATTCGGCCTTGGTCACAGCGGCCTCGTATGCGTCGTCCCCAAGGTTCAGGTGGCGCAATACGGCCAGCGCAGCCCCAGCATTCTGGATCTGATGTGCGCCCAGAAGGTTGGGTAAGGGTAGATCGCGCAGGCCCGTTTCGTCCTGATAGACCAGCCGACCATTTTCCTCGGTGACGTGCCAGTGCTGACCATGCACCAGCAACGGCGCGCCCAGACGCGCTGCGGTGTACTCGATAACCTCCAGCGCTTCGTCCTGCTGTGGCCCAACGATGCAGGGTACGCCGGGCTTTATGATTCCGGCCTTTTCCGCCGCGATCTTGCCCAACGTGTTTCCCAAGAATTGTTCATGGTCGATGGAGACCGGAGTGATGACCGTCACCGCCGGTTCGTGAATGACGTTGGTAGCGTCCAACCGACCGCCCAACCCGACCTCGAGCAAGGTAAAATCGGCCTTCGACCGTGCGAACGCCAGCAAGGCCGCACAGGTCGTGATCTCGAAATAGGTGATGTTCTCACCACCATTGGCGGCATAGCATTCATCCAACACCGCCGTCAGATCGGGCTCGGAAATCAACTCGCCGGCCAAGCAAATACGCTCATGAAACCGTGCCAGATGCGGCGAGGTATAGGCGTGCGCAGACAGCACTGCCCCCTCCAGACCCGCACGGATCATCGCCTGTGTCGAGCCTTTGCCGTTCGTACCAGCGATATGGATCACCGGGGGCAGCTTGTCCTGCGGATTACCCAAGGCGGCCAGCAAACGCCAAACGCGGTCCAAGGTCAGGTCAATGATCTTGGGGTGCAGCGCCATCATCCGATCAAGGATGACGTCTGATGTCTGGGTGGTCATTTCTCTTCCGCAACTTCAGCCGGAGCTTCGGCTTTTACGTCCTCGGGCTCTGGCGCAGGCAGATCGCCTTTGACGGCCGGAGGCTGGTTCATCAGCATGCGCGTGATGGTGACCAATTCGTCACGCATTTCGGTGCGCTTGGTCACGCGGTCCAACATACCATGATCCAGCAGATATTCCGCGCGCTGGAACCCTTCGGGCAGTTTCTCACGGATGGTCTGCTCGATCACGCGCGGGCCGGCAAAGCAGATCAGGGCGTTGGGTTCCGAGATATGGACATCGCCCAACATTGCGTAAGAGGCCGTCACACCACCTGTGGTCGGGTGCGTGAGCACGACGATGTAAGGCAGATTCGCCTCTTTAAGCATTTCCACCGCCACGGTCGTACGCGGCATCTGCATCAGGCTCAGGATCCCTTCCTGCATCCGCGCGCCACCGGCCGCCGAGAACAAGATCAGCGGGCGTTTCAACTTAACCGCCTCTTGCGCGGCCGCAATGATGGCGTTGCCGACATACATGCCCATCGATCCGCCCATGAACGAAAAGTCCTGAGCGGCGGCGACGATCGGGGTACGCCCGATTTCACCTTTGGCAACAAGCATTGCCTCTTTCTCGCCCGTCTTTTTCTGCGCTGCCTTCATCCGATCCGGATACTTCTTCTGATCACGGAACTGCAGAGGATCGTCCTTAGGAGCGGGCACCGCCACTTCGGTGAAGATGCCACCGTCGAACAGGTGCTGGAACCGTTCGCGCGGCGTGATCGCCATATGGTGCCCGCACTGGGTGCAGACATTCTGGTTTTCCGCCAGTTCGCGATGAAACAGCATCGTTCCGCATTCATCGCATTTGTGCCAAAGGTTTTCAGGCACTTCGCGGCGCGAGAAGATCGAGTTGATCCGTGGGCGGACGTAGTTTGTGATCCAGTTCATGTCGGAACCTTGCTAGTGCGGCTTTGACGTCAAATAAGACGCTACGGAAAGAAATGCAATCAACGCCTGAGCGCAACCCGCGCTGTTAACCAACTGACAATCATCACGGCGAAATCCACATACAGCCATTGCCGCAGCACCCCAGTGTCCGACATGTCGTACGGCAAAAGATATAAGGCTAGTCCGCTCAAGCCATCAGGCAGTGAGATGAATAACAGCGCCACCATATTGTTGAATAGATGCAATGCAATAGCTGGCCCCAGCGTTCCCGATCTGGCCGTCAGATCTGCTGCCAATAAGCCGAACATGCCGGACCACACCGCCACCAGTAAAGCATTGTCTCCCGCAGAACCTGGGGCGAAATGGCCTGCGGCAAACAGGAACGACGGCAGCCCCATCCAGATGATCGGAGACCGGAACCGCGCGGCCAGGCTTTGCTGCATGTACCCGCGAAATAGCACTTCCTCGGCGCTGGTTTGAATCAGTACAGCCATCAGAGATAAGGGAAGAAACAAGAGCCAGGTCGACAGCGCCAGATTCCGCGTCAGTGTCGCCCCCATATCATACGGGGGAAGGATGGCCACGATGATCCCCACCACAACCAACGCCCTGAAAACGCTCCAGAATTGCACGATACCTTCGCGTCGAGGCCCCAGAATCGAGCGCAGCGACCGATGCTGCAGACGTCGTGCCGCAATGGATACGCCGAACGTGACGAAGGCAAAACTCGCCAAAAGCACCAGCATCGCAGCCGGCGATGCGCCGGTCAGCAGATTTTCAGCCCATTCGAAGGACCCAAGGCCAGAGACCAGAGCAAACAACACGAGGTTCAGCAACGTGACGACAACACCAACAATGGCCAGCCCCACCAGCAGGCGCCACAGTTCGGGTCGTGCACGTCCGGGTTTCACCAGACGCTCATGTGCGGCGTATGCGGCTGGTCGGGTGTCAGACATTACCGGCCGTTTCCTCGCTCTGCTGGTCGTCATCAAAGATCAGTGACGTTGCATTGGCGGCGTTCAACCTCTGAGAAATTGTGGTCAGGTAGCCAGCGACCGTTTGCAGAAGCTGTAATGCGACACCTGCGTCACTTTCGATAACAGCGCGCAATTCTTCGGCCCCAATGCGCAGGAACGAGCAATTCTTGACCGCAACCAGGTCAAATTGCCGGATCTCACCCGTGATTATCGACAAATCTCCGATCAGGCGGCCCGGTTCGATGACCGAAATTGTGCGCGCTGTCCCGTTCTCTTCGTTCCAAATAAGGTCGGCTTCACCCGATACGCACAGGTAAGCGGCATCCGGCGCCTGCCCCTCGGAAAAGATTATCTGGCCAGCTGCGGCATCGTACCATTGCGCCGAGAACGCCAACAACCGTTGATTTCGCCCGTCGATCCCTGAGAACAGCTCGGTCGAAGAGATGATCTTGAGTTTCCGGCTCAGATCGTCCGTGGTGCTGGCGTCTTCGTCGGTTCGGGTTCTCGAAACACCATCTATGCGACCGTCCTTGATCTCGACAAACAGATCATATGCCTCGGGGTGGGCAAAATGGTCTTCCATGAACAGCATGATCGATTCCGGCAGCAATTCACGCAGTTTCAACCTTGTCCTCAACCTGCTCTCGGAATCATGGCTGGCCAGAGCTTTGTCTAGGATCAACACGTCCGGACGCTTGATACCTGCGCGCGAGAACGCGGCGCGTTCCTGGAACACCGTAGGCAGGTTGTTTCCGCCCAATCCCGAAGGCAGGTCGTAGATGGTGGCAGCCGCTCGACGGCGCAGGCCCGCTTCGTTCATGGCGTCGGCCACAACGTCTTCAATCTCATCCTTATGCGCCCCGGCCATCAGGGAAATGCGCCCGAACAGAGCGTTTTCCATAACCGTCATGCGTTCAATATAGGTTTCCGGCGTGACCGGGATAAACATACCATTCATGGACGAGCGCAACTTTTCAGCCTGTCCGCTTCGAATGGCCAAAATCTTGTCTTTGTACTCGTCCGGGAAATCGGGACCGATCTGTTCGGCTGTCAGCAGGAACGGAACAGTCAGTAACAAGGCCCTTTCGCGATCACTGATACCCGCATCACCTCTGGCTTTACGGCGATCCTCGATGTCGAGCAAACGGTGATACATGTCCTTCGCCATACCCAGGCGCAGGAACAACGGGTGGTCCGCCCCGTCCCGGCCGAATGTCTGGTTCAACGTCTCAAGCACTGCGCTTGCGATGCTCATTGCATCATCGTCCAGATCATGGTGGCGCAGCATCCACATGAACCGATCGTCGCCCGCCAGAATATCCGGAGAAATATCGCGCGACGGGGCGGCATAAAGCAGGTTGCCACCCAGCGGAACCGCCGGGTTGAACCGTTCCGGGTCGAACCGATAGACATACCGGGCCAGCCCCTTTTCCTCGAGCCTGTGCGCAACCGTTTCGCGCAAGTTCACAATGTCCCTGGCCAAAGCAGGATGCTGTTCCGGATCGAACTGTGTGCGCAGCGTTCGGCGGAACATGAATTCGTCGATGCCCATCGCCTCGACCAGTCGGAACCACCAGTTACGGATATCCTCAATGTCTTCCAACCCGGCCAAGCCGGGATCAATCCATTCATCCGACAAGGAGTCCGGCGGGTTCCCCGCACGCACAGCTTCAATCTGCCGGCGACTTGGTGCCTTTTTCGCATCTGCTTCGTGTTGCGGGTGCGTCCGCAACGGCATCAATAGGTTATCACCCAGTGTTCCATCGAAAAGATAAGGCCGTGAATACGCATAACCAATCCGTGCAGCTATCACAGACTGATGCAGCTTTCGCAGATCATGGCCCGCGATTGTGACTTCCCCCTGAACCGGCAAAAGCTCTCGTGTCAGCAATTGTGCCAATGCGCCGCGCTCGGCCGCGCTTGCCGATTGGATGGCAACACGTGCGCCTTTAGGGATGGTCAGGTCGATGTCTTCGAGGATCGTTTTCCCGTCATCATCCCGCACCGTGACATTGCGCAGTTCAATGTCGCCGGTGAGGTGGGGAATCGAGTCAGGCTTACCAACAAACAGTTCTTCGGGGATCATGTTGTCCGGTGCAAAGCGCTCGGTCACGACTTCCCAGCGCAGCGACATGTCCTGAACCTGATTGTAATAGGTTAGCAGGTCTTTCCATGGGCCACTGAGATCCTTGTATGCCCCAAGCGCCGCAACAAGCGCACCCACCGTCACCTCACCCTTGATCGCCAGATAACCACCAACCGAATAGAACAGGAACGGCGTCATCTGAGTGATCAGATTGTTGAGGAACTTCATGAAGAACTTTTTGTTGTAGATCTTGAATCGGATCTCAAACAAAGTTCCCAACCGGTGGCTGAACTGGGCCAGCCGGTACCGCCAACCGCCATTGGTACGAAGATCGCTGATCCCCGCCGCGCTTTCACCGATTTCCGAGCTTAGGTGTCGCACCTCTTGAATTCGCTCTTTGTTCAGCAGATTGATCTGGCGCTGCAGCTTGGGGATCAGCCAAGCCTGCAACGGGATCAGCGCAATACTGGCCAGTCCGAACCACACACTTTGCATGAACAGAAAGGTGACGATTGTCATCATCTGACCGAACTGAAACACCGGTTGGGCAATCGCGTCACCCATCAGGCCGCCCATCGGCTCGGCCTCCGACGTGATCATCGAAACCAGCTCACCCTGGCTGGTCGTGGCAAAGTACGATTTCGGAAAACGCATGGTACGATGGATCAGGGTAAAGCGCAGCCGACGTAACATGCGTTCGGCCAGCACACCTTTCATCGTGTTGATACGCATTTTCATCAATCCACTGGCGATTACAGTCGCCAGAAAGGCCACACAAAGGATCAGCAGGTATTGGACCTGCGTAAATGTGATGCCCAGAACTGTGACGCTATCACTGGGCGCACCAATTGCGTCGTTGATGATTTGCTTTGGCAGTTCGAGCGAGGCATAGAGAAACGGAAATGACAGCACTGTCAGAAACAACAGCACAAGCTGTTGCTTTTTCGAATACTTCCAGATGAACGCAAATAGAGTGGGTTCCATGCCCCGGCCTTGCCTCAGAAATTGATACGCGGTTTTTTTCGGATGATCCACAGCAATCAAGTGCCGGACGGTACGCACAGTCCTGGTTGATTGCAAGAACGGCGGTCGCCCTAGCAGACGTCATCGGCGATGCCCAGTCACAAGCGTGTCAACAGGTGGGCAGAATTATCCGCAAATTCGCGCATTCGGTCTTATCCTTGCCACCGTCTTTGACTAAAGAGGGTCAAGTTCAGACGATGGGACCATGGGCAGACTTCTGGATCGATATTTACACCGCAAAGCGCTTGCGCGTTGGCGGCGGGCTGCGCAAGGCGCGGTCGGGGCCACGACACCGCAATTGCGCCAACAGCGCGACGAGGCGCGCAGATTACGGGTACAGCTGGACCGGTTGATACATGAAGCAAACGGTCGGCTGACGCGGCCCTTGATTGGATCAACCCAGTTCCCGAAACCTCTGGGTACTGACTGGAGCTGGCGCCCGGAATTGTGGCGCGATCCGCTACCCCAACTTGGCACAGCCTCGATCCCGCGCAGGGCGGAGCTGGATCGGCAGGTGGGGATCTTTCATGACTGTACCTTGTCCGAGATCGGCGTTCGGCAATCACGAAACACAGATGAAAAAGATCTGGCAGCTTTCGGGCTCAGCATAGAGGTCTTTGGCTTTTCAGGTACTTTTCTATCCCTGTCCCTGGATCTACCGCCCGAGGCCGCCGAGGGGTTGACCCGGCAGCATCTTATTCGTGTTGATGCGCTGATTGAGACCGAACGCCCACTAGAGATTTTCGCTCGGCTCAATATTCAGCACGGCCCCAATACCGATTCCGTACCACGGGCGCTGGATTTGTCTGCCCCCTCGAACTCACTGGATTTCGACCTTGCCAAACTGCCCCTGAACGAGCGGCGTATCGACAAGATCTGGCTGGATCTGGTTCTGAGCAATCCGGCAATGAACCGCGTGGTCATCCGAGACCTGACCTTTTGCCGCCACCACCGCGCCGACTTGTGAGAACATGTCCATGACACAACCGATCCTGACACCCACCCTGTTCGAAAACGGTATTTGGCGCGGAATTCTGCAAACAGAAACAGAACCTGCCATCGAAGTGCGCTATCTGGACCAGGTGCTTGATAATGTCCTTTTGTCGGCAATCGATGGAGGTTGGGAGATCACCGTGCCGGTACCCCCTGCAGCGGTATCCGAAGGGGTCCATTGCTTTGTGATTGCGGACACGTTGACGTCGCAGAAACTCGGGGACTTTACGATAATTGCCGGGGCTCCCGCCGACGACGATTTGCGGTCCGAAGTTGCGTTATTGCGCGCTGAACTGGACATGCTGAAACGGGCATTTCGACGCTCTCAGGCTTCGACGGACTGACGGTCGAGCCGCTCGGCAAGGGCAGTTTCCCTATCTTTCCTTTGATTTCCGTGCATCATTAACGTCATCCGCAGCAATCCGGGTGCGCATATGGACCGCAGCAGTATCGTCAAAGTTATCGCCCTGATGGTGACAGGGTTTGGTATCGGTATCGACTTTACCGGTGCCCTAATTCTGGTCCCTGCCATCGAGAACAGTTTTGATGCAGATATCACCAGCACCCAGTGGGTTCTGAACATCTATGCACTGTTCTTCGCCATGACCATGGTCGCCGGAGGCCGGATGGGCGACATGTTCGGGCATCGCAAGATGATGATCATCGGCTTGTCGATTTTTCTGTTTTCCTCCGTCATGTGCTTTGTTTCGCCCAGCCTCGACTTTCTGATCGGTGCCCGTGCGCTGCAGGGTATCGGAGCAGGCTGTGTCTGGCCCTGCACACTTGCCTTCGGTGCGACCAAAGTCTCTCGCCCCGAGCATCGCGCCATGATCATGGGGATGATCCTTGCAGGCGTGACCTGCGGCAATGTTTTTGGCCCCCTGATCAGCGGCGCAGCGGTGAACTTTGGCGACTGGCGGCTGTTCTTCCTTGCCAACGTGGTATTTTCGACCATTTCGATGATTACCGCCCTTGTCCTCATGGAGCGCGAAACCCACCACAAACAGGGTGAGCACATCGACTTTGCCGGAATGGGCATACTGTCTTTCGCTGTTCTTCTGCTGCTTTATGGGTTGGACGTAGGCGCCGATTGGGGCTGGAACTCAGTCCCGTTGCTGATGCTGTTCTTTGTGAGCGCGGTCTTGTTCTTCCTGTTCCCCAAGGTCGAAAAGCGCGTGAAAGAGCCGCTGTTGCTGCCGCAGATGATGCAGAACCGCGAATTTCGTATCACGTTAGGGCTGAATATGTTCAATGTTTCCGCTGCCTTTGTCGGGCTGCTGTACTTTCCGCAATACATGCAAAAAGTTCTGGGCTGGTCCGTATTTGAATCGGCGGTTGGACTGGCTCCACTGACGGTCCTTCTGGCCGTCGGCTCGATTGTCTCGGGCTCGCTTTACAACGATTTCGGTCCGAAACGCCTGCTGTTCTGGGGGTACATGATCGCAACGATCGGCGCGCTGAGCATAGTCGTTATGCCTATCGGATGGGGTTACTTTCAGATTTTGCCGGGAATGGCGATGATCGGGCTGGGTGCAACGTTGACCGTAGGGCCCTCGGGCACGGCCGCCGTATGCGCAGTCAAACCCGAGCGCGCAGGTCTTGTTGGCGGCCTTAGCTTCATGACGCACCTGGTTTATGGCGCGATATCCGTCGCCTGCGCAACGGCGATTATGTATGCCACCAGCCTGTCCAATCTTGGCAAACAACTGGCAGCGGATGGGATAGACATGTCAGAGGCCGATCAACGAGCCATCAACGGTGGGTCGCTTACAACCGACACGGCCCGTGCGGTCATAGAAAAACTGAGCTCGGAAGAGGTCGAAAAAGTCAAATCCGCCATCGCCTCCGCATTCGACATCGGCATGAACATGGCGTTTGTGTTCGCAGCCATTTCGGTCTCGATTGGAGTTATTCTGGCGATGATGCTGGACGAAGAGAAACTCCACAAGGTCGAGAGCTAAGCCCTAACCTTGCAAAAAGGCCGCCGATATCGGCGGCCTCTATTTCCGATTTACTGGGACGGCCCGCCAGTAGGATTGAACGCCGACAGACCCTTGAGGATGTCAATGGCGTAGGCCAGCTGATAATCCTCTTCCCGCAGCTCAGCCGTAGCTTCGGCTTTGGCACGGTCTTCTTCGATCTGACGGACTTCGTCCTCGCTCAGACTGTCGTTGTTCAGGCTGCCGCGCAGGTCCGCTTCGGACCGTGTGCGCGCGTTTGCTTTGTCTTCCTCGGCATCCGGTGTCGGACGTGGCTGTTCAACGATGATGTCCGGGCTGACACCCAGCGCCTGAATCGAACGCCCTGACGGCGTATAATAGCGCGAGGTGGTCAGGCGCATTGCGCCATCACCACGCAATGGCATGACCGTTTGAACCGAACCTTTGCCAAAGCTCTTGGTTCCGACGACAATCGCGCGGCGGTGATCCTGCAGCGCGCCGGCAACGATCTCGGAAGCAGAGGCCGAACCACCATTGATCAGCACAACTATCGGCTTGCCTTCCGCCAAATCGCCCGGTGTTGCGTTGAACCGTTCTCCATCGCTTGGGTCGCGACCGCGGGTGGAAACAATCTCACCTTCGTTCAGGAATGCATCCGAGACCTTGATAGCCTGCGTCAGCAATCCACCGGGATTGTTCCGCAGATCCAGAACGACGCCGTTTACCTTCTCGAGGCCGCCGGCCTCCTCGATCTGCTCGTTCAAACCCTCTTGCAGGTTCGGGAACGTCTGGTCGTTGAACGTGGTCACACGCAGAACAACGCTGGTGCCTTCGGTCCGGGCGCGAACTGCCGTCAGCTTGATCGTGTCGCGGATGATGGTGACATCAAAGGGCTCCTGTTCACCTTCCCGAACAACTGTGATGACGATTTCAGACCCGACCGGTCCGCGCATCAGATCAACGGCCTTGTCCAGCGTCAGGCCAAGAATGCTTTCACCATCAACATGGGTGATGAAGTCGCCTGCTTCGATCCCGGCCTCATCCGCCGGCGTGTCGTCAATTGGCGAGACGACTTTAACAAAGCCTTCCTCCTGCGTGACTTCGATACCAAGTCCGCCGAACTCGCCCCGCGTCTGAACGCGCATCTGTTCGGCATCATCGGGCGAAAGGTAACTGGAATGCGGGTCCAGCGATGTCAGCATGCCATCAATGGCCGCTTCGATCAGCTCTTCGGCCTCAACTTCTTCGACATATTGGGCGCGGATGCGTTCAAAAATATCGCCGAACAGATCAAGTTGCTCATAAACACTGGCCTTACGGTCGGCCTCTTGCGCCAGCAAAGGCCCGGCGATCTGTGTTGTTGCGATTACGCCTGCCACGGTACCGGCCAGGCCAGCCATCAGAAATTTCTTCATACTCGTTTATCCATCCTTGTCGGTCCGAAACCACGCTTCCGGGTCCACGGGGGTATTGTTCTGTCTTACCTCTATATAGAGCGTTTCTGACCGGTCAGTTCCAGTGCCATCACTGCTTGTTGACAAAATAGCGCCGATTTCAGGCGTTTCACCGGGCATTAGCCCAACCGGTGTCCCTTCGGGAATCACCTGACCGGTGTCACCATAAACCTCCTGAAGGCCCGAAAACACGAACAACAAACCTGGTTGAGGCTCAAGGATCATCACATTCCCAAGCTCCAGCAACGGTCCACGGTACCGGATTGTTGCTGCTGTCGGGGATGTAACAATTGCACGTGGTCGGGTTGCCAGAACCACTCCGGGGCGGTTCACGCCCGCTGCATCGGTCTCATTTGCGCGATGGAGAATGACCCCTTGGGTTGGCAAGGAAATCCGCCCTTTCCTGTCCGAAACATCTGCGTTTGTCTCGGCAATCTCACCCTCGGAGATTTCGGACAAGCCACTGGCAAATCCGTCCAATGTCTCGGTCGACGAGATCAGGATCGCCGTTCGCACCGGATCTTCGACGAAACGGCGCGGCAAATCGGTGCGGTCGGCAATTGCCTCACTGAGCCAGGTGCGAGCATTTTGGACGCCGGTCAGGCCTTCGACCAAGGTTTCCGAGGCGCTTTGCTGCAATTGGCGGAGCGTTTGGACCTCCTTCAGATCGCGGGCCAGCGCCTGCGCGCGGGCGTTCAGGCCGGGCGTGACCTCGGACAACATCATACCCGCCCGCGCTGACCCAAGGGGCCCCGACGGATGCAGCATCAGAACCGGGGGCGCCGTTGTTTCGATAGTCTGCAGCACGCCCAACAGCTGCGCCACGTCCTTTTCCCGGGCACGCAATTCCGCAGTCAACTGCGCCTCTCGCGTCGCAGCCATGCGCAAACCGTCCCGCATCGCGGACAACCCGGCCTCATAGGCTTGAATGGTCTCGGTAAGGGCACGAACGCGATCACGGGCGCCGTCCGCTTCGGTCAGGTTGATCGAAGCCCGTTCCAGCATCCGCGCGGCATTCAACGCCGCCGTTGACGGATCGCTCTGAGCGCTGGCGGGCGACGCCAAAAGCATCGCCAGGATAAGCGCGCGAACCCTCATGAAAGCAGGCTCTGACCCGTCATCTCCGGCGGTTGTTCAAGCCCCATCAGGTCGAGCAACGTTGGAGCCAGGTCGGATAGACGACCATCGCGCAAAACCGCGCCCTCTGGTCCACCGACCAATGCCACCGGCACCGGGTTCAGCGTATGTGCCGTGTGCGGGCCGCCGGTTTCCGGATTGACCATGAGTTCGCAGTTGCCGTGATCGGCCGTGACAATCATCGCGCCACCCACCTTGTTCAATGCGGCGACAACCTGAGACAAACCCTGATCGACAGCCTCGCAGGCCTCGATGGCAGCCTGCAGATCACCCGTGTGACCGACCATATCCGGGTTGGCATAGTTGGTGACGATCAGATCATAACCCGCCTCGATGGCCTCGACGAATTTGTCGGTTACCTCGGGTGCCGACATCTCGGGCTGCAAGTCATAAGTCGCAACTTTAGGCGATTTCGGCATGTAGCGATCTTCGCCTTCCTCGGGTGTTTCCTTCCCCCCATTAAGGAAGAAGGTGACATGGGGGTATTTCTCGGTCTCGGCCAGACGGAACTGTCGCAAACCCTTCTTGGCAATCCATTCACCCAGGGTATTCACGATATCCCGTTTGGGAAACACGGTCGTCATGTAGGCGTTGTGGCCGTCTGAATACTCGACCATGCCCAGCAAAGCAGACAACTGCGGGCGCAGGCCAGTGTCGAACTCTGCAAAGTCCGGCTCACCAATGGCCCGCAGGATTTCTCGGGCGCGGTCGGCCCTGAAGTTCAGGCAGAAAAAGCCGTCGCCATCTTTTACACCGTCATAGCCTACAAGTACCGTGGGCACGATAAACTCATCCGTTTCCGACTGATTATAGGCGTGATCCACAGCCCCATGCGCAGTCGCGGCGGCACGGCCTTGGCCGGTGATCATCGCATCATAGGCTTCACTGACGCGTTCCCAGCGATTGTCCCGGTCCATTGCAAAATACCGCCCGCTGACGGTGACGATACGCGCGCCGTCGGGCAGCCGATCTTCAAGCTCCGCCAGATAGGTAAATGCGGATTTTGGTGCAACGTCACGCCCATCCGTAATGGCATGCAACGCCACCGGAACACCCGCATCTGTTATCGCCTTGGCCGCCGCAACGATATGGTTCAGGTGACCGTGCACCCCACCGTCCGAGACCAAGCCCATCAGATGCGCCGTCCCACCTGCTGACTTCACCTTGGCGATGAATGCCTGCAAAGCTTCGTTTTCAAAGAAACTGCCATCCTCAATCGCCAGATCGATCTGCCCCAGATCCATCGCAACAACCCGCCCCGCACCGATATTGGTATGGCCCACCTCAGAGTTGCCCATCTGACCGCTGGGCAATCCGACATCCGGCCCATGCGTGATCAGCGTGGCGTGCGGCCCGTTGGCCATGATCGCATCGAAAGTCGGAGTATTCGCCAGATAAGGCGCGTTGGATTGCGTGTCATCGGACAGGCCCCAACCATCAAGAATGCACAGGACGACGGGTTTGGGGGCGGTCATTGAGGCTCTCCGGATTTCTGCTCTTTCTCGGTCTTGTATCTTCTGACCTTTGGCAATTGAACCGTATTTTATGCGCTGGCGACCAGAATTAATGCCCGACGGCTCATTCCCTGTTTCTGATTTCCTGATATGGGCGCGCTTTGCGGCCGCGATACTTGATGGTCAGGTCCAACGGCGCATCGTTTTCGTCATAAACCCCGACCACAACTCCCCTGCCCCGGCTTTTGGTCCGCATCTCGATCAACTGCTGTTCCGATCGGGTTGTGCGCTGCGATTGGCGGCGTGTCCAGGCAAACAGATGTTCGTACATCTCGGCGATAACATCAGCATGGTCCGCTCTGTCTCCGAGATCGGTGAGTTCCTCTGGATCGTTTTGGAGATTAAAGAGGATTGGCCGGTGCCCGCCTTCACAATGGATCAGCTTCCATTTCTTGTTGGCCGCCATGAACATCACCGCATCCCTGACCGAGGCGTTCAGCATGTCTGCTATCGGTGAGGCCGAGTAGTCGTACTCGCAAATCACCACATCACGTGGCGTTTCCGCGTGCTGCCCTTGCAGGATCGGCAGCAGGGAATGCCCCTCAAGGATGTGGCCCGCGATCTCTCCGCCTGCCACATCCACAAACGTTGGGGCAAGGTCGATAGACTCGACCAGCGCATCGCTGACTGTACCGCGGGTCGCGTCAGCCTCGGGCGACGGGTCGTAGATGATTAATGGCACCTTGGTTGAGGCATCGTGGAAGAATGTTTTCTCTCCCATCCAGTGGTCGCCCAGAAAGTCGCCATGATCCGAGGTCAGCACGATCATCGTGTCCTCCATCCGGCCCGTCTTCTCCATCCAATCGAACAGGCGTCCCATTTGGTCGTCAGCCTGTTTGATCAGCCCCATATAGGCCGGGATCACCGCATTGCGCACGTCCTGGCGCGAGAATGTTTGGCCGATCTTCGTGTCCATGAACGCCCGCAAAACCGGATGGGCGTTCTGACGCTCGGCCTCGGACCGAACCACGGGCAACACATGCTCGGGGCCAAACATCGAAGCGTAGGGTTCCGGCACAATGTAAGGCCAATGCGGCTTGATAAAACTCAGGTGACAGCACCACGGGCCATCATGCATTTCCATGAATTCGATGCCCCGCGCCGTCAGATAGGGGGTTTCGCTGTCCTCTTCAGCGATATTCGCGGGCTCAGCCGAGTTTTTCAGAAACCAGCCAGACAGGACGTTGCCATCCGCATCCAGTCCAGAATTGGCAAAGTCGTGCCAGGGGTTGTCACTCTCGTACCCTTTAGCGGTCAGATACTTGTTGTATTCCTTCGCTCCATCCGGATCGTAATAGCCGTCCGGACCTTCGGGCAGCATTCCGTCGTCTCGTTCGAATACGTCAAACCCGCATTCTGCCACACGCGCCCCGATCAGGCTGTCGGGCTCCAGACCCAGCCGCGCCATCCCTTCAGCATCCGCGCGCATATGGTTTTTGCCGACCAGGAAGCAATCCATGCCGGCCTTGCGCAGATGATCACCCATGGTGATCTCGCCAACCTTCAGAGGAATGCCATTCCACGAGGCGCCGTGCGAGTGCACATAGCGCCCCGTATACGAGGACATGCGGGAACTGCCGCAGATCGGTGACTGGATATAGGCGCGGTTAAACCGCACGCCTTTCGCAGCCAACCGGTCAATGTTCGGGGTTTGTAGATGCGGGTGGCCGTAACAGCTCAGGTAATCCCAGCGCAGCTGGTCGAACATGATGAACAGGATGTTTTTGGCTTCGGCCAAGTCTGCGTCCTCCCCGAACTTCTTCGGGGATTACTTAGCCAGTTTCACCCTAAGAGCGAAGCGCAAACTGCCGTTAGGCCTGACGTTCCATCTGGTCCAGCATTTTCCTGGCGCGTTTGCATTGCAACTGATCGCGCAAGGGGCTGTTCGGGTCGACATCTTTCTTGCAGACCACGCATTTGTCCGCGCCCGAAATCGCGTTCAGGCCGCCGCAGCTGCCCTTGATCGTCTTACCCATCAGCATAACACCAAGAGACATGCCGACCACGATGATCAGCAGCAGAAAGAAAGCTATGATAAAGGTGCTCATTCCGGTCCCTACCCGTCAGTTGGTGCCCAAGGCGTCTTTGAACGCGGTACTGTGTACCGTGATATAGGCATCTTCGCCACCTGTCACATCCCGCGAGATAAAATACACGGCAAGTTTATTCTCTTCGGCCAGCTCCATGCCCTTTTCCTGACCCAGAGCCAACATTGCAGTCGCCCAGGCATCCGCCATCATCGCATTTTCCGCCAAAACAGTCACCGAAGTCGTATGATGCGTGACCGGGCGTCCCGTCGTTGGATCTATGATGTGCGAATAACGCACACCGTCCTGTTCGAAGAAGTTCTTGTAATCGCCCGAGGTCGCCATACCGAGGTTATCCAACTCGACGATCAGTTGAATGTTCTGGGCGCCTGCTTCCGGTTTCTCGATCCCGATCCGCCAGGACTCGCCCTTGTCATTCTGGCCCATAGTCACGAGATCGCCACCGATCTCGACCATGTAGTTTTCGATCCCGGCGTCGCGCAGGGCACCGGCTACCGCATCAATACCGTACCCTTTGGCAATTGCGGACAGATTGATACCCACCCCGGCATCCGACTTTGCCAGGGTACCGTTTTCGCTGTTCAACGTCAGCAAACGCGCCTGACCGACGCTGTCGAGTGCTGCCTGAATCTCGGCGTCCGATGGCACTGGATCTTCGGGTTTGCGAGGACCAAAGCCCCAAAGCTCGATCAGTGGGCCAAGGGTGACATCAAAGGTACCGCCCGTTTTTTCATGCACATCGTTTGCCGCAGCAATGACCAATGCGAATTCGTCCGAAACTTCGGTCGGTTCAGTACTGGTCGATGCGGAAAAAGTCGAAACCTCGGAATTCGGGTCCCAGTTGGACATCTTGGCGTTGACTTCGGCCAGGGTCTCTTCGACTGCCACGGCTAGTGCGTCCTCATCCACATCCGTGCCGATGGCCGTGACGTTGAAGGTGGTGCCCATGGTCTCACCCGACAGGCGCACCACTTCGGGTTCTTTGTCAAAGAGACAGCCGGAAACAAGTGTTGCGACAGCCAAAACAGGCAATAGGCGCATCGAGAGACCTCCTGAGGAAAACCGTGCCCGGCATATGCCAGCGGCCCCCCGCAGAGTCAAACCGGCATCAGAGCTTTAGCGGCAGGAACCCAAGCACCAGCAATCCAACGCCTGCAGGCACGCCAAACAACCAGGCCTTTTTCTGCCAGCCCGTGGCCTGCTGCTTCCACGCCATTCGAAAATTATGCCCACAGACAACGACCGCAAAGAAAATCAGCGCGGCAATGGGCGGTGTCAGGTATAGGTCAGACAACAGGCTGGATATCCTTGTTTTGTGGCAGTTTTCCCCTGTTGCGGCATTTGCACCCTATACAGACCGATTGGCTGCGCTAAGGTGTAGATAAAGCCATCTCAAAAATAAGAGGAGATTGCCAATGGCCCCAACCTCATATCAGCCCCCCACCCGTGGCGACAAGGCCGATACAACCACGCACAGTCAGTCGGTTGAATCGAACCTGTCGCACACCCAGACAACAGTGGCAAAACTGCTTGAGGGCAAAGGGGATGCTGTTTTTGCGGTGCGCCCAAATGACACGATCCACTCGGTCGTGAACACTCTCAAGGAAAAACGGATCGGCGCCGTTGTCGTGACCGATCAGAACGGTGCATTGCAGGGCATCCTGTCCGAGCGTGACATCGTAAGACGAATGGCAGATACGCCCGGTCAGACTCTGCCTCAGTCCGTTGAGGATCTGATGACGCGCGAGGTTAAGACATGCGCGCCGGACGATCTTTTGAATGATGTCCTGAAAACCATGACCGAAGGACGGTTCCGGCATATGCCAGTTCTAAGCGACGGCAACCTGCGCGGTATCATCACAATTGGAGACGTGGTTCATTACCGCTTGAAGGAGCTGGAATACGAAGCACTTCGCATGAAGCAAATGATCGTCGGCTGACCGGTCCGGCAGCATTTCCCCTTGACCTTGTGCGGCCGAAGGTACCCTTGCTGGTGCAATAAAGCAGGTCATAGGTCGAGGGCGGAATGAAGCGGGTTCTGGCTACTGACACAGCAGGGTTCATCGGCTTCCATCTGGCGAAGCTGCCTCGCCGAAGGATTTCGGGTTCTCGGCGACCTAGGACTTGCTGGAAAACGCTGAAAGACCGTTACAGGTTGCCGAGGACTTTCAGCCAGAAGTGATCGTCCACCTTTCAAGCCAAGCTGGTGTGCGATACAGCCTTGAAAATCCACGCAGCTATATCGCCCGAATATCGTCAGCACCTTCAATATCATGGACGTCGCGCGCCAACATGTAGTTCAGCGCCTGTTGATGACCTCCACGTCCTCGGTTTACAGCGCAATTGAATTGATGTCATTTGCCGAAGTTGAAAAAGCTGACACGCCGCCGACCAACTACGCCGCCACCAAGAAGTCGAACGAGGCCACGAGCCACTCCTACGCGCATCTTTGGAACCTGCCGACGACAACGATGTTTCGGTTCTTTACCGTTTACGGCACCTTGGAACGCTCTGACCTGGCGCTCCATAATTCTTGGATGCCATGCTGGATGATCGCCCGATCGATATCTGCGATCACGGCGATATGTACCGGGATTTTAACTGAGTGGATGACTTGGTGCGGGGGATCAGACTGCTGATTGAAGTCCCGCCCTTGGACGTTGACAGCCTTTCGACAACCCACCGTGGCGCGTGGTCAATATCGTATATGGCGAAAAAAAATCCGGCAAAGGGATTTCGTGATGCGATCAATGAAGCCGTCGGAAAGATAGCAATCCGAAACCACATGCAGATGCAGATGTGCGACGTCCCGGCGACCTGGGCCAACAACGATCTGCTGCAACACTTGACTGGGTATCCTCCCCGGACCGATTTAAAAGACGGGTTCGATATCAACCGAGGCGTTGCGCGCGGGTCGGGACAGTATTCAGGAAATCGTTCCGGAAGATCTGGCTGCAGCGACAGGCCTGACCTTTGCGACGAACCCCGCCGATTTGGCGGCATGTGATACCTTTATCTCCACCGTTCCAACGCCAGCACAGTGGGCAAACAACCGGATTTCTCCCCCTTACTAAGCGCGTCCGAAACCGTCGGGCACTTTCTGATAAAGGGCGATTTGGTGATCTACGAATCTACGGTCTACCCCGGCGCAACCGAAGAAGACCGCGTACCAGTACTCAAACGCGTTTCCGGGTTGGCGTTCAAAACGGACTTCATTGCGGGCTACCGCCCCGAACGGATCAATCCTTGGGACAAAACACACCGGTTTCCGGATATCTGTAAGGTGACTTCAGGCTCAACTCCGGAAGTTGCCGATCTGATAGACGCGCTTTACGCCCGGATCGTCGCCGTTGGCACGCGCAAAGCCGAAGTATCCGCGTAGCCAAAGCCGCGAAGGTCATCGAAAACACGCGACGCGATCTGAACATCGCATTGGTCAACGAATTGGCGATGATCTTTGGGCGTCTCGACATTGATACCAACGCCGTACTACGCGCAGCGGGACCGACATGGGATCGGCGCCGGTGCTGGTCATGGGACTGACTTTCAAGGAAAACTGGCTCGATCTGCATTACACTCGGGTCGTCGACATCATTAACGAGTTGTAGGACTATGGCATCGCGGTCGATACGTACGACCCTCACGTCGACACGGCCGAGGAGCACGCGGATACGGTATCTCACTTGTCGAAACGCCACCGGAGCGAAGCTATGACGGGATGGTTCTGGCCGCTGCACATAGGGAGTTTCTGGATGTCGATCCTGCAAAGATCCGTGCTTATGGGAAAGAAACCAGCATCATATTCGACGTGAAATCCGTTCTACCCGTTTAGGCCAGCGGCTTGCGTCTGTGACGCCAAAGTAAAAACCGGCGCTATGAGCGCCGGTTTCTTTGTCTCTTATCCGCCGAAATCGTCGAGCATGATGTCTTCGCGGTCCACGCCCAGATCCAGCAGCATGTTGATGACCGACTGGTTCATGATTGGCGGACCACACATATAGAACTCGCAGTCCTCGGGTGCCGGGTGGTTCTTGAGGTATTCCTCGAAAAGAACGTTATGGATAAAGCCGGTATAGCCTTTCCAATCGTCCTCAGGCTGTGCATCCGACAAGGCCACGTGCCATTCAAAGTTGTCGAACTCTTCGGCTAGCGAGTCGAAGTCTTCGACAAAGAACATCTCTTTCTTCGAACGCGCACCATACCAGAAGCTGATCTTGCGGTTGCGGTTCTCAAGACGCTTGAGCTGGTCGAAGATGTGACTGCGCATCGGCGCCATACCGGCACCGCCACCGATGAAGACCATCTCTTTTTCAGTTTCGCGGGCGAAAAATTCACCAAACGGACCCGAGATCGTGACCTTGTCACCCGGTTTCAGGTTGAAGATGTAGGACGACATCTGACCCGGCGGGATACCTTCGGATCCCGGAGGCGGCGATGCAACCCGGACGTTCAACATGATCATGCCTTTTTCGTCCGGGTAGTTCGCCATTGAATAGGCGCGCTCGATCGGCTCGTTCACAACCGACTCGTACTGCCAAAGATTGAAGCGATCCCAATCCTCGCGGTACTCTTCTTCCACATCGAAATCAGTGTACTTAAGCTGGTGCGCAGGAGCTTCGATCTGGATGTAGCCACCGGCGCGGAAATTCACATCCTCACCTTCAGGCAGGTCCAGCGTCAGCGCCTTGATGAAGGTCGCTACGTTCTCGTTCGAACGCACCGTGCATTCCCACTTTTTGACCCCGAAGACCTCTTCCGGGACTTCAATGTCCATGTCCTGCTTGACCGCAACCTGGCAGGACAGGCGATCGCCGCAGGCAGCTTCGCGCTTGGTGATGTGGCTTTCTTCGGTCGGCAGGATAGACCCACCGCCCGAATGCACACGCACGCGGCACTGCGCACAAGTACCACCGCCACCACAGGCCGACGGGACGAACAGCTTCTCAGCCGCCAGTGTTTGCAGAAGTTTTCCGCCCGCAGGAACGGAGATGGTTTTCTCACCGTTGATGGTGATGTTCACATCTCCGGTCGAAACCAGTTTCGAGCGCGCGGCCATAATGATGGCAACCAGCGCAATAACGATCAGGGTAAAAAGGACGACGCCCAGGCTAAAAGTTTCCATCGACGCCTCCTTACAGCTTCACGCCCGAGAAGGACATGAAGGCCATCGCCATCAGTCCCGCGGTGATGAAGGTGATGCCGAGACCCTGCAGACCATCCGGAATATCCGAGTACTTCAGCTTTTCGCGCACGCCCGCCATTGCAGTGATCGCCAGCGCCCAGCCAAAGCCCGAAGACAGACCATAGGTCGCTGCCTCAGCGAAGTTATAGTCACGCTCGACCATGAACAGCGAGCCGCCCAGAATGGCGCAATTCACAGTGATCAGCGGCAGGAAGATCCCCAGCGCGTTATAGAGCGGCGGGAAGTACTTATCCAATACCATCTCAAGGATCTGAACCATCGCGGCGATCACGCCGATGTAGGAAATCAGGCCAAGGAAAGTCAGGTCCACATCCGGGAAGCCGGCCCAGGCCAGCGCACCCGGCTTCAGCAGATAGCTGAGCAGCAGGTTGTTCGTCGGCACGGTGATCGCCTGCACAACCATCACCGAGATGCCCAGACCCAGCGCGGTTGAGATCTTCTTGGACACGGCGATGAAGGTACACATGCCGAGGAAGAAGCTGAGCGCGAGGTTTTCAACAAAGATGGCCTTTACGGCCAGAGAGATAAGCCCTTCCATCAGTGCGCCTCTACCTGCTGGATTTTGTATTCACGTTCTTCGACCTGGTTCGGCTTCCACGTGCGGAAGGCCCAGATGATCAGACCGATGATAAAGAACGCTGACGGTGGCAGCAGCAGCATGCCGTTGGGCACATACCAGCCACCATTGTTGACGGTCTCCAGAATGGTGACGCCAAACAGCGACCCATTGCCGAACAGCTCGCGGATGAAACCGACCAGCAGCAGGATCAGACCGTAGCCCATACCGTTACCCATACCGTCAATGAAGGACGCGACGGGCGGGTTCTTCATCGCAAACGCTTCGGCGCGGCCCATCACGATACAGTTGGTGATGATCAGACCGACGAAAACCGACAGGGTTTTTGAGATCTCGAACGCGTAGGCTTTTAGAACCTGATCCACCAGGATCACCAGCGACGCGATGATCACCATCTGCACGATGATCCGGATAGAGCCCGGGATCTGGTTGCGCAGGCAAGAGATGAAAAAGGATGAGAACGAGGTAACGAAGGTCACCGCCAGCGCCATCACGAAGGATACCTGCAGCGAAGAGGTCACCGCCAGTGCCGAACAGATACCCAGCACCTGCAGGGTGATCGGGTTATTGTCGACAAGCGGGTCGACCAGCATCTCTTTCTTGGTTTGAGACATCAGAACTCTCCTGCTTGCAGCTTGGCCAGGAACGGAGCGTAGCCCGCATCGCCCATCCAGAATTTCACCAGGTTATCGACACCAACTGAAGTCAGCGTGGCACCGGCCAGCGCGTCGACATAGAACTCAGGACCAGCGGCGGGTTGCGACTTGGAGACGGTGATCTGCAGATCGCCCGCATCGTCACGTAGTTTCTTGCCGTTCCACAACGCTTTCCAGCGTGGGTTGTCCACCTCGGCGCCAAGGCCCGGGGTCTCACCGTGCTGATAGAACTGCAGGCCGTAGATATCGTTGCCGTTGTTTTCCAGCGCGATAAAGCCATAGAGCGTTGACCACAATCCGTAACCGTGCAGCGGGAGGATGACTTTATCCAGGTCGCCGGCGTCGTCGCGCAGCAGATAGATCACACGGTATTTGGATTTGCGCCCAATACCCGCCGGATCATTGTCCAGAGCAACGCTCAACTCGGGATCACTCGCGGCAGCGATGTCGTCAAAGGTCGCCGGATCGAACTTATCATCGGCGAATTCGCCGGTAGCCAGTTCCAGAACGTGAGGTTCAAACGCTGCGAAAGCCTCGGATACATTGATGCCGGGTTCGTATACACCGGCGACCTGCAAAACGTTGACCTGCTTGTCCTTCAGCGCGTTTGCTTCCTGAACCGGGCGCAGGCTGACAGCGGCGGCTGAAACGACCATCGAAGCGACCAGGCAGACGGCGACGGCAACAAAGATCGTCTTGCCAACCGAGTCCGGCGAGGCCGCCAGGAACCGGGCAATCGCCCCCTTGGGTTCTTGGGGTTGCGTATCAGACATGGCGACGCGCCCTCCGTTTGATGTTTGCCTGAACGACGAAGTAGTCGATCAACGGTGCAAAGACGTTACCGAACAGAATTGCCAGCATCATGCCTTCGGGGAACGCGGGGTTCACCACACGGATCAATACAACCATGACACCGATCAGCGCACCGTAGATGTACCGACCCAGATTAGTGTGGCTAGCCGAAACAGGCTCGGTCACCATGAAGGCCAGACCAAAGGCGTAACCGCCCAGTACTACGTGCCAGTACCATGGCATCGCGAACATCGGGTTGGTGTCAGACCCGATCAGGTTCAGCAGCAACGTGAACGCGATTGTGCCCCCCAAACAGCCCACGATCAGGCGATAGTTGGCGATCTTGGTCATCAGCAGGAAGGCCAGACCAATCATACACGCCAATGTGGATGTCTCGCCAAAGCTGCCCTGAATGGTCCCGAAGAAGGCGTTCCACCAGGTGATACCGTCAGCCGCAAGCGCCTGGAAACCATCTGCCGCCGAAACGGCCAGCGCGGTTGCGCCCGAGAAACCGTCAACGGGCGTCCAAACCGCATCCCCGGACATCTGCGCCGGATAAGCGAAATACAGGAACGCACGTCCCACAAGCGCAGGGTTGAGGAAGTTTTTCCCTGTACCGCCAAACACTTCCTTGCCGATTACGACGCCAAAGATAATGCCCAAGGCCACCTGCCAGAGCGGCGTGGTCGCTGGCATGATCAACGTGTAAAGCATTGAAGTAACAAGGAAACCTTCGTTTACTTCGTGACCACGAACAGTGGCGAAGATAACCTCAAAAATACCGCCAGCCACAAGAGTGACAATATAGATCGGCAGGAAATAGAGCAGTCCATGCATCACGTTGGCAAACAGGCTGGACGGGTCCAGAGAAATGCCAAACATCTGCAACAGAGCGATCCGCCAGCCCGTGGCCGCGTCCGGACCCAGTGTAGCAAGGGCGGAGTTGGCCTGATAACCAGTGTTCCACATGCCCCACAGGATACAGGGGATCGTCGCGATCACGACGTAAGTCATGATCCGCTTCATATCCACATAAGACCGCGCATGGGGCGCGACTGAGGTTACGGTTTTCGGAGTGTAGATGAAGCTTTCGACCATCTCGTAGATGGGGAAATACTTCTCGTACTTGCCGCCCTTGGTAAAGTTCGGCTCGATCCGGTCAAAGAAGTTGCGCAAACCCATTCGGATCAGCCCTCCTTTTCAATCTTGGTCAGGCAGTCGCGCAGCGCCAGCCCGTATTCATATTTTGCAGGACAGGCAAAGCCCACCAGACCCAGATCCTCTTCATCCAGTTCCAGTGCACCCAGCGCTTGCGCGGAGTCCGTGTCCATCACCAACAGAGCCCGCAGCAGCTGTGTCGGAAGGTAGTCCTGCGGCATCAGCTCTTCGAAAGTGCCGGTTGGCACCATTGCACGACGTCCGCCATTCAGGTTGGACGTAAGGGCAAACAACTTCTTGGCAAAGGCCGAACCCAACACCGGCTGCACGGCATACTTTGATGGCATCGGAAGAATCCAACCCAGCGTATTCTGGTCGTGATCCTCGCGGATGATGCTGATCTGGCGTGCAAAACGGCCCAGATAGGCTTGCGGTCCCTCGGCATGGCGCCCCGACAGGATCGAGCCGGAAATCACGCGGGCCGTGCCGTCCACATTGATCTCGTCACGCGTCAGATCGTCGGTCGACGCACCCATAACCGTGCGGATCAGACGTGGCTGGCGCGCACCGGGGCCGGACAAGGCAACCACAACGCTCGGGTCAAGGTGGCCGGTCTGCATCAGACGGCCAATCGCGATGACATCCTGATAGCCGATCGTCCAGACCTGCTTCTCACCGGCCAGCGGTTCAAGGAAGTGAATGTGCGTTCCGGCCAGACCTGCAGGATGAGGTCCCGAGAATGCTGCGGCCTCAACACCCGGCACATCAGCGCCTGGAAGCGAGGCACCGTCTTTTTGACACAGGTAGGTCTTGCCTTCGGTCAATTTTGTAACAGCGCTCAACCCGGCAGCAAAGGCGTCGGCTGCATCCTTGACAATGACAGCAGCGTCAGCGGCCAAAGGCTCGCTGTCCATCGCGGTCACGAAGATTGCTGCAGGATTGGTGCCTGGCGCGGGCATCTTCGAATAAGGCCGCGTCCGGAAAGCAGTCCACAGTCCAGCTGCACAAAGCCGCGCGGTCACACCTTCGGCACTGTCGGCGTTACCCACCCCCGAGAAGTCCAGACCCGTGTCATTGGCGTCAGATACCTCGATAACGACACTCTGCAGAACCCGGCGTGCCCCGCGGTTGATGGCCACGACCTTGCCGCTGAGCGGGGCGACCATCATCGCCTCTGGTACGTCCTTGTGGCAAAACAGAGGTGTTCCCCGCTGAACCAGTTCACCTTCCTGAACCAGCATACGCGGTTTCAGGCCCAGGTAATCGGCCCCCAAAACCCCGACCGTGCTGAATTCAGGCCCCGGTTGGATTGTTTGTTCAGGTGCACCCTGCACCGGCAACTCCAACCCTTTTTTCAGTTTGAAAGTTTGCATGTCGCTACGGTCTTCCAAGCCTCTTTCCTGCAACACATCGTTACAGCCACTGCATAGTGGCACAAAACGATCTGTATGTGGGAGCCTGCGAGCAGAAAAAGGCGTATTCCGCCGCATTCCGTTCCAAGCTTCGTTTTGATCAGGGACCCTTTACGCGGGGACGGTCGCAAACGCAAACCCGTTACCGCCGAAATTACCGAGAAAATGTCACTTTCCTTTGAAGCCCGGCATTTTCGCCGATCAAAATTGCATGTCGCACCCATAACGCTTCCGGTGTAAGCACCGGAATATGGAACCAAACAACGATCTTGAAATCTTTCTGGTGGCCACGCCTGGCCTTGAAAGCCCATTGCATGCCGAGGCGGTCGAACAGGGATTCGCGGGCGCAAAAATAGTATCGGGAGGCGTGACCTGCCAGGGAAACTGGCAAGAGGTCTGGCGCGCTAATCTTTGCCTGCGCGGCGCGAACAAGGTTCTGGTACGCGTGGGCGGGTTTCCGGCAGTTCATTTGGCGCAACTGGACAAGAGGGCGCGAAAATTCCCTTGGGCCGACTTTTTGCACCCTGATGTTCCGATAAAAGTCGAAGCGACGAGCCGCAAATCCCGGATCTACCACGCCGGCGCCGCACGGCAACGCGTCGAGCGGGCGATCACCGAAACCCTCGGTGTGCCGATTTCTAGTGATGCCCGAGTGCGTGTTCTTCTGCGCATTGAAAAGGACTTATGCACGTTTTCCATCGACAGCTCAGGCGATCCTTTGCACAAGCGCGGCCACAAACCCGCAGTCGCCAAAGCCCCAATGCGCGAAACCATGGCAGCGATGTTTCTGCGGGAGTGCGGATTTGACGGGACGGAGCCGGTTTTGGATCCGATGTGTGGATCCGGCACCTTTGTCATCGAGGCGGCCGAGATCGCGTTGGGGCTGCGCCCTGGCCGCTCTCGCAACTTTGCCTTTGAGGATTTGGTCAGTTTCGACCCCGACCTTTGGTCTTCGATGCGCCAGCCACAGCCCGTTATCAAAGCGGACCTGGCTTTTTATGGCTCGGACCGCAATGCCGGAGCGATAGACGCTTCCACCAAAAACGCCGAACGCGCCGGAGTGGCTGAGGTCACCATGTTTCAGACACGTTCCGTTAGCGAAATCAAACCCCCATCGAAGGCTGCGGGTCTTGTCATCGTCAATCCCCCCTATGGAGCGCGGATCGGAGATGAAAAACGCTTGCGATCCGTGTACGGTAGCTTGGGTAAGGCTTTGCAAACCCGGTTCAAAGGCTGGCGTGTCGGCATTGTGACCAGCAATACGTCCCTGGCCCGTTCAACGCGCCTGCCGCTGCTGCAGCCGGGCCCCGTTGTGGATCATGGAGGTACAAAAATCCGACTGTACAAGACCGATGTTCTGACCTGACGCAATACCAAGGTACGAGCGGTCACGCGCTATTCAGGCTGGCCGCCAAAAATCCCTCTTGCACATCCAAATCGCCGGGTATAGATCACGCGCCACGGTCGGAGTGTAGCTCAGCCTGGTAGAGCACTGTCTTCGGGAGGCAGGGGTCGGAGGTTCGAATCCTCTCACTCCGACCAATAATTCCAGATACTTAGCCCATCTTGTCATGACCCTTGTTAAGGGTCGGTCCGGATTTGATCCGGATTATGCGGTTTTTGAGGCGGGTTTCGGTGAGTCCAGCCCCCTCAGAAACCGAAAGGCCGCTGACCGGGCTGGCACCCGCGTCAACGGCCAAATCGAAAAGTTTGCACTGAATGGATACCAAATCGCGGACATGATCGCAATCGCTGGAGGGGCCAATGTCTGAGGTTCTCGCTTTCTGCAAGATCAAGCTGCAATACCTTCTGGAAATGGTCACCGACCACGAGCTGGACGACAACGCCTTGCGCGTGGCGCTCTACCTAGCGCTTGCCCATGCCGATCACGAAACCGGGGAGAGCCGTCCGTCATTTGAGACCATTGGCGCGGCTATCGGCAAACACGCCAAGTCGGTCAAGCGAGCGCTGAACAAGGTCGAAGCGGCGGGTTACATGACCGTCGAACGCGGAACCAATAAGGGCAATTCCTCTCGCTACCGTCCGACCAAAGCGGCCATTCAACGAGCCACCGAACGCCGCCGGGAGGGGGACAAGGTTGTCCCGCTAAGCCGTGCCAATGGGGGACAATCCTGTCCGCAAAGCGGGACACACCTGTCCGGCAAAGGGGGACAGGATCGCCCCCCGAACAGAGAACAAGAACTTAGAAAAGAACAAGGGCGCGCGTCCGCGCCGGATTTGCCCGATGAAGGGCAATCGGGCGGAACACGTTTAGAACGTACCCCAGGCGGCCAGCGTCTGGCATTCGTGCCGAGGGGCATCTGCTTTGTCCGGGACTGGAACGAGAGGCTGGAGAGGGAAGGCATGACAACGCTGGAACGCAGCCTGCCCCTGTCACCGCATAAACATCACCTGGGCTTCTGGCTTTCGGCACGGACACCGGCCCCGATGAGTAGCGCTGAATGGCAGGACCAGCTCAAATCGCTGCGAGATTTGATCCGCGACACGTCGGCAACCGTGGAGCACCGCCATGCGGTCTGAGCAAACAGCAAGGCGACCCGCGTCATACGCTGGCGCGGATGACACGGGACCTTGCGTGGGGCGGCAAGCCTCCCCTTCGAACCCCACCGGCGCGGGCAAGACCCGCGCAAAAGAGCCGCTGACGGAGACCTTTGTCTTCCGATGCACGGCGGCAGAGAAGGCCGAGCTGCGCGCCAAGGCCGAGGCTGCTGGCCTACCCGCCGCGACTCTCTTGCGTGAGGCGCTTGGCCTCACCGAGGCGCGCCGCCGTAAGCCCGTGCCACGTGTCGATCCAGCGCTGGTGCTGGCCATTGGGCGCATCGGCGGCAACCTCAATCAGATCGCCCGCTGGCTAATTCGTCGTAGTAGCTGCCCTCGTTCGGCATGACGACGGGGTCGCGCGGGTGGTTTACCCGACCATCACTGCAGAGTCACTGTTTCACGACTCGATGCCGGCACTGAGACGCGCTGCCAGGGGCAATGGCCTCGTAACGGCCGCTCTTATTCGAGCTTTGGTGCGCATCGCCGAGGCAGCTCCAGAAGAAGATTTGCGGGTAGTTGTAGATGAACTATCTGCGGTCAGAGATGAGACCCGAGAAAGCGGTATGCTTGAGCGCGATATTGATTAGTTTTGCGGCCAAGTAGAAACCGCGATTGAAGGCTTATAGTCAACCGTCCTGGACCTTTGCAGTCCAGTTCGGCTGGGGGGGGGGGTGGTTTGTGAGTGGGCCATCCCCCAACTTATGGAAAAGTGCTTTTCGATTGGTCGTAGTTTCATTTCATCGAAAGGTAGTCACTGGGTGGTGAAACCAAACGGCTACTTTGTCCGCAAAGTAGACATTCACTGCAATCATGCGAATGACTGCATCGAGCCAAAGCAGAACGGATTCATTCCAGTAGCTGCGCCTCAAAACGCGCCAAAACGAATGATTGCCAAAAGCCTAATGCAATTGAGCGTTATGTGATGATTTCGTAAGAAAAGACCTCTAAGTCTTCCTCAAAACCCCGCAGAGAATGCCGACCCAATTTTTGCGGCTCTTCAGATACCAAGTTCACAAAATCGCCCGTTGCTAAAAGCCGCGCCTCCAGTTTTCGCGTCAGGCCCTCTAACCTGCTGGCTATAGCGACTGATGGGCCGGTTACCGTAAAATCCAAGCGCTTTTCAGTGCCAACATTCCCGTAGACAGCCGCCCCAGTGTGCAAACCAACCCCAAATTCAGCACGGTCTGATGGATCAAGTTCTTCATTCCTTTGGAACGCTTCACGCGCCGCGGAAAGGGCTGCTTCGCACATGTCTTCGGGTAGTCTTCGTTGACCATCAAAAGGAAAGATCGCAAGCAACCCATCGCCAACGAATTTAAGAACCTCTCCGCCGTGATCGTGTACCGCCCCACCGACACAATCGAAGAATTGGTTAACCGTCGCGACATATTTTTCCGATGACAAGCGCTGGCTCAAAGCCGTTGAGCCGCGCATATCGCTGAACAAGAGTGCACAGTCAATTATGCTGACATCTCCCCGGGCTATTTGACCGTTCAGTACGGATCGACCGGACAACTTGCCTAGATAGACCTCCATCAACTCAGCGGCCAAGAACTGCTCCGACAATACACGTGCTGCACCAAGCAAAGGTAACGATAGCCGCGACAGACCATCTACCTCACGGTCTGTGAAGCCAGAACGACGCTTTGTAGCAAAAGACACGGACGCGCCCAAAGCCCACTCCATCTCTCCGTCAAAGACAACGGTACGATTGCCGAATGGTGCGCTGCATACGACATAGTCGGTGACACCTGTTTCAGCGAGTTTTCGGAATAGCGGAAATTTGTCACGGGTCGCTTGGTCAGTCAGATTTGCTCGCATGAAAGGAAACTTGATTGCACCGTTCGCAAGTCCGTCCGCCAAGTCCCATACTTCCTTATTAAAGTGCTGTTTCGCAATCTCATTGGCCAATTTCGAATTCTCTCCGAAGGGTGCTTTGTCGAAGAGATCAGCCGTTACTGAGCTGCGTGGAAGAACGGTCCATTCAATACGATGGTTCGATGCATCCCAAGTTGCATCGATCAATCCAATTACAGGGTGCATCATCAGGCGACCCAAGGAAACACGCGTGACCGGCACGCCACCATCGATCAGCCTGTTACTTAACTGCTCGACTAGTCCACCAAGATCAGCATCAAAAAAGGCCAGCTTTTGCAGCCAATCTGCAATGCGGTCGAAAACATCCGCCATAACTTACACCTCCACCATCATCATCTTGTTACAGCCGAAGGCTCGTGTCATTCGGTTTGTCTGCGAACGCTCAATTCTCTAGCGATGGGTTTGAAAATTCTCGCGCGCGTCCGCTCGCGATATTGGCCAAAACCCGTCAATTTTTCGAGCTACGAAAAAGTGCCAGGCGCAACAGTCGATAGAGAAACGTGACTATTCAATTCTAAAGTAGTCTTTCCAAGGTCCTGTGCAGCGGTGCAACTAACGGCCGCTTTGTCCGCGAAGCAGACCTTCCCAACACTGCAACCTTTCAGCAGAAAACCTGAAAATGTGTTTGCGCCAAATTTGGATCGAAACAGGGGGTAGCCTGTGTCTGGATGGGTTCCTGGTCGCGGTTGTACAACCTGTACAACCAGCGGCTTCTAACATCACATTGAGCAAGTTGCACTACAACCTAGGGTCAGGACTGATCGCCAATAGATGACGAGAGCTGCGAGGGCGATTGCTAAGAGGAAGACCTTCGGGCACCTGTCGTACCGGGTTGCCACACGGCGCCAATCCTTGAGCCTGCCAAACATGATCT